>WTJX01000590.1 GCA_011524675.1 Cytophagales bacterium | reverse complement strand
AGTACCACGATAAAGAAAGCATTTAAAAAAGATAGTGTGCTGACTTTTAAGTACTTAAACAACTTAAAAGAAAACATTCTTTGTACTTCGTACTTTGTACCTTGTACTTAATGCAGACTTTTGTAAAAACCCGAATAATCAAATTTTAATGTAAACTAGCTTCTTATCTACTATAGATACTAGCGACTAGGTACCAGATACTAAAAACTAAAACTACCGACTACAGATGCTTTCCATAGCTAAGTAGTCGTCTAAAATATTTTATACTTAAAAAAAATATATGTCTTTTCCATTTCATAGATACGAAGAAGAAGGTAAGCAGCGTGTTTCGCAATTTGAAAAAATGCTGTTGAACAATAGAAATACGTTCTTTGATGTAGAAACATTTGAGTCTGTGGCAGATCATTACCTCAGTGCCGGTGAGTATAAAAAGGGGCTAGAAGCATGTAATATAGGTATGGATCAACATCCTTATGCTTCTGAACTTATTAGTTTCAAAGCGAAGTTTCTTGCCGAACTTGGACAGTTTGAAGAGGCACTCCACTTTGTAGAGAAAGCCATTTCTTTTCAACCCTTAGATCCTGAAAATTTGGTCTTAAAGGGTTCTATCTGTACTACTTTAGGAGAATTTGAGGAGGCACTGTCTTGTTACGAGCAAGCATTGCCTTTCTCTGATGACAAAGATGAGTTGTATTATGAAATGGGGCTTACCTTGGAGGCTTACGGCAAAATGGACGAAGCCCTTTCTTCTTTTAAAAATGCCTTAGTCATTAATCCTTTGCATGAAGATTCTTTATTTGAACTCACGCTATGCCTAGAGGTATTGGACAGGTTGGACGAAGGGGTTACTTACTACCAACAGATAGTAGATGAAAACCCTGACTCTCCCACGGCTTGGTATAACCTTGGCGTAATGCAAGACAAGATGGAGAAGCTCAATGATGCTGCGTTGTCTTTTGACTATGCTACGGTATTGGACGATAGCTTTTCATCGGCTTGGTTCAATTTGGCTAATGTATATATGAAGTCAAACCAACTAGAAAAGGCGATTGAAGGCTTTGAGAAAACAATAGCACTAGAAAAAGAAAACCCAGATGCTGATCTTTTCTTTCAGTTGGCTAGTTGTTATCACTTCAATGATGAGTTGGACAAAGCAGTCTTGTACTACAAAAAGGCTACCGCAATTAATCCCGATTTTTCCGAGGCTTACTATGGTTTGGGTAAGTTATTGACAGAGCGAGAAAAGTTTTATGAGTCTATACATTACTTGTCTAAAGCCACCAAGCTAGATAGTGAAAACCCTTTTTATTGGATGGAACTGGCAGAGTCTGAGTATGAGGTAGGAAATTTGGTTTCTTGTATTCAAGCTTTTGAAAAGGCGGCTTCCTTGGATGCTGAGAATAAAGACCTTTGGTTGGACTGGTCTTCTATCTATTTTGAAGAGGGCGATTATGACCAAGCCATAAGCCTCATAAAGGATGGTATTGATATTTTTCCTGACGAGGCAAGCTTATATTACCGTCTGGTAGTCTATCTTTTTGGGAAAGGGAATTATAAAGAAGCCTTTGTTTATCTAGAAAATGCGTTAACTTTGAATTTTGAAGGACATATAGAAATGTATGCTTTCTTTCCTGAACTGGAAAAGCAGACCGCATTATTTAAGTTAATAGACCAATACAAACAGGGAAATGTATAATAATTATGATTTGACTTTTATTCCTGACAGAACTACTAAGCCTAGAAAGAATGGGCTTACGATGGTTATGGATAAAGGTTTGAGCTGCAGAGAGGTTGAAGATTTTTTAGAAACATCATCAAACTATGTAGATATCATCAAACTAGGTTGGGGGACATCTTTTGTTGCTCAGAACTTAGAGAAAAAAATAGCCTTATATAAGGAAGCTGGATTAAGTGTGTATTTTGGAGGAACTCTTTTTGAGGCTTTCATCACGCGTGGCATGTTAGATGAGTATCAACGTACGATAGAAAAATTTGGTCTAGACCTCGTGGAGGTGTCCGATGGTTCTATCATACTAGACCACGACAAAAAGTGTGAGTACATCAAAGAGTTAGCAAAGAACTTTACGGTACTCTCAGAGGTAGGTTCAAAAGATGCTGAAAAAATTATTCCTCCTTACCAATGGATCAAGCTAATGAAAGCAGAACTTGATGCTGGAGCATGGAAGGTAATAGGAGAAGCAAGAGAAGCTGGAAATGTAGGCTTATTTAGAGCTAGTGGAGAGGTTCGCTCTGGACTAGTACAAGAAATCCTTACCGAAGTGCCTGCTGAAAAAATCCTTTGGGAAGCACCTCAAAAACTACAACAGGTATATTTTGTGAAACTATGTGGTGCAAATGTGAACCTTGGTAACATAGCTCCAAAAGAACTCATTCCATTAGAGACAGTGCGTATTGGGCTTAGGAGTGATACCTTTGATTTCTTCTTGGAAGGTAAAGGAAAGTACTAATCACCACGTCATGATTAAAAAATACATCTTTTTGTTTTTAAAGGGTATGGCTATGGGAGCTGCCGATATAGTGCCAGGGGTATCTGGTGGTACGGTAGCTTTCATTACAGGTATTTATGGGCGCTTACTCAATGCGCTAAAATCTTTTGACCTGACCTTGATTAAAATGATTTTTGCAGGTAACATCAAGGAAGCTTGGAAAAAGATAGATGGAGCGTTTCTCTTCGTTCTTTTTGCAGGTATTTTCGTGAGTCTGTTTAGCTTAGCAAAAATAATAGACTGGAGTTTACACACCTATCCTCAGTTGCTTTGGTCGTTTTTCTTTGGACTAATCATCGCTTCTATTATATATATCTTTAGAAAAATAGAAGGCTGGAACTTCGCCACTCTATTCAGTATGCTGTTGGGAATCACCATTGCGGCTATCATCACTAGTCTATCTCCTACAGAGATAGAAGCTAATTATATGACTGTTTTTATTTCTGGTGCAATAGCGATATGTGCCATGATACTCCCTGGTATCTCAGGTAGTTTTATCTTACTATTGATGGGTATGTACACCAATATCTTGGGGGCTTTCAACGAACGAGAATTCATAACACTTGGGACTTTTGCATTGGGCTGCGGTATTGGATTGCTAAGTTTTTCGCATGCCTTGTCTTGGATGCTGACAAAATATAAAAACTTAACCTTTGCTTTGTTGACAGGTTTTATGATAGGAGCATTGAACAAGGTGTGGCCTTGGCAAAATGTTACTCAGTTTAGAATAAATAGTCATGGAGAAAAAGTGCCTTTTTTGACTGAAAATGTATTGCCTGCTAATTACTCAACGCATCCTCCTTTGCCTGTTGCTTGTGTAGCCCTTCTGATCTTTGGGTTTGTGTTAGTTTTTCTACTCGAAAAATTTGGAAGCCAAAGCGATAGCTAACCTTTTGCTATCATGGTCTTACCATAGTATGAGACTCACCAATAGGCTTTTTACTTACATCATTAAACAAAGTAAAAAGCCTATTTTTAGTTAGTATAGTAAAGCAAAAACTAAATTACTGCTGAATAGTACGAGGTATAAAGTATCAAGTACCACGATAAGGAAAGTATAAAAAAAGATACTGTGCTAACTTTTTAGTACTCAAATAACTTAAAAGAAACCATTCTTTGTACTTGG
>WTJX01000320.1 GCA_011524675.1 Cytophagales bacterium | reverse complement strand
AAAGGTCAAAAAAGATACAGCGGATAGCCCGACCCGAAGGGAAACGCCCTAACTTCGTAAAGTAGAATTATTTATTCAAAGAAATAAAACTCACTAGGAGCAATGCCTGCATCAAAAGTACTAATGAGTTCTCCACTTTTATTATATATAGATGCGGAGTTTTCAGAAGAAGTGAAGTTGTAAGCACCTGTCAAAATATTTCCATTTGCTGGATCAATGCCTAATCCATAAAAACTACCCGAAATCAAAGGACTTTCATTTACTGTGCTAGTACTAATATCTAAACTATATATCCCATCACCTTTTTTATAATATAAGGTTTGTCCTGTATTATCTTTTAATAAGCGAACAGTAGCTTCAGTACTAGTGCCAAGTTCAATAGTATCGGTAATCTCTTGAGTAGTGGGATCAATTTTTATCATAGCCATAGTTACAGATGACCAATCTTGAGTGTATGCTCCTCTACAGTTCACCCAAATCGTTTCATTAGCATCTTGTATAATAGCACTTGGAGCAACATAAGCAGTGAGTTGTTTATAAACCGTATCTGCATTAGTATTGATAATAGTTACCGCTTCACTAGATCCATGACCACCAGAATGTGTTACATATAAAAATTCATCAACCAATAACATTGCTTCTGGTCCAGGCTCTCCAGTACTAATAGTACCTGTTATAGTTAGACTTTCTAAATCTAAGATGCTTACTTCATCCCCAGTATTTGTTGAACCCCAAGCAGAGATATAGGCTTTGGTATCATCTATAATGGTCATATATCTAGGACTATTGATCGAAATGGTTTTTACAGATTTGAAAGTAACTCTATCAACTACTTCAATTTTATGACTATTATTTACTACCAAAAACATATAGTTATCATTAACAGCTATCGATTGTAAAACATCACCAAGAGAAACTCCATTAACGCTTTCAAAGATTGCATTTTGAATAGAGTCAACTATACCATTGGTTTGGGTTAGAATACTTACGGAAGCATTTGTAGCATTGTAGTTTCCTGCATTGGATATGGTAATATTATAGGGCAATGCTTCAACTACTTCAACATTAATGTCATCATCCTCTATACAAGAAAAAAAGAACGTAGCTAAGAGAGTCGCTAAAAATAATCGTTTCATAATATTCATCATCTTTATATAAATTTTAGTTGTTAGTCTCTATTAACAGCATAGGAAGAAATTTATTTTTAGTGTATTAATTTGCTGTCATAAGTAAATAATTGATTTTAAACTCGTAGTAACGTTCTGGTACGGCATAGGCACGGTACAACTGATACTGCTCGTTTAAAATATTTTGAATACCTACATTCAGTAGTATATATTGCTTTCCTATTTTTAAACTTTGTTCTAAGCTTATATTATGCTTGTAGAATGCTTGTAATTCATGCTGCTCTGTAGCAAAGCGTGTGTCCGTGTAGGAAGAAGTCCATTGAAGGCTAGTCTTGTGGTATTGTATATGTGCAAAAAAGGTAGCTTTGTTTTTGGGTACATATAAAAGCTGCTCACCCTCTTCAAAACGAACTGCGGAGCGAGCAATTTTTGCTCTCGTATAGGCATACGTTAGTTGTAACTTAGCTTTCCACTTATTTTTATTGTAGTTGACTTCTGTTTGTGTTTCTATCCCTTTGTTGTTCAGTTCTTCTACATTGTTCGGACTCCAAGTAGCCGAGTTGGTAGGTAGCCATAAGATGTAATCCTTGAGTTGGATATAATAGAGGTTAGTGGATAAAGAAGCTTTGAGCTGCTTTTTTTTCAAAAAAAGGCTGTTGCCTAATTCATAGTTCAAACTCTCCTCTGATCTTACATTCTCGTTTCCTGCACCATTAGCACTATTCCAAAAACGATCATTCAAGGAAGGAATACGATAGCCCGTAGAGAAGGCGGGCTTTATTTCAATATAAGATGATTTTGATAGCTTTTGCTGAAACTGCAAAGCAGTAGAGTATATGAATGGTGCTTTATAATCCGTAACCCATTGTTTACGGACATTCACATTCCATTTGAGTTTGGGAATGATAGTATATTCAGAAAATACATAGTTTGAAATACGATTTTCTTTTACCTTATTTTCTCCAAAATTACTTACGTTAGCTGAGATATGGTTCCAGTTACTACCTGCCAATAGCAATACCTTGCTTATAGGCTTCCATTCGTATTCAGCGATCTGAGACCATGAATTGACATCCGAATTGAATACCAGAGCCCCATCATTGAGTGTTACATTGAGCTTATCTTTGAGGTAGGCTGTTTTTAGTTCTAAACTAGCATGTTTGAGGTACTTTTTCCACCCTAACAAACTACGCAAGTCTGTATTTTTTTGTTCATTACTAATGTCTCCAAATTGCGACATGTTAGGTTGTAATTGTTTGTCTTGGTCGTTGTACCATATATTTCCATACAGCTTACTACTTTTAAAATTGATGTTAATGTCTTGTAAAAAGCCTTTTTGCATCACCGCTGCCTGTTTCATTTCTTCTCTTGGAAAACCTACTTTGAAGTTATTGGTGTATTCAAACTGATTTTTCCAATCATTCAAATACACTTTTGTGTTTACTTGAACTTTCTGGTTACCCCATGCAAAACCTACTACACCAGCATAGTTTTGTAGGCTGTTGTAAGCATTTTCCAACCGAATGTTTATTCCTCTTATCCGTTGAGGGTTAGCATTGAGTAAGATACTACCACCTACAGCACCACTACCATAGGTCGTACTTGCCGAACCATAATGTATTTTTAACTCTTGTACTGCTGAAACAGGAATGGTAGAAAAATCAGTTTGACCTAAGGTGAGAGAGTTGATATTGATACCGTTCCACAATACGGCAGTATGACTAGCTCCAGTTCCACGGAAGGAAACAGTAGATAGCTGTCCTGTTCCATAGCTTTTTAAATAAATAGGTGTTTGCTCTTGTAGTAAAGTACCCAAGTTTTGATCTTGGTATTGTTTTATGATGTTGGTATCTACTCTTTCTATTTTGTTTCCGTTTTTAAATTTTTCAGATGCAACGCCTATAATTTCTACCTCCTCTATAAAGACGGTATCTGGCTGTTGCGCTTGTAGCAAGACATAGCAGAAGGTGGAGAAAAATAAAAAAGCGAACCTCATAATGTGTCGCTGTAGTAAGAACTTACCATCGTTTATGAGAAGGCTTTGTGCTTAGTCAGGGGTTTCTGCAGGTTAAAATCGCACTTTAAATTTTGTGAAAGAGGATTTTAAATGCTTATAGGACATACCAAAGCCATTTCATATACAAACCAAAACTATCTTGTGCTTTATTTGGCACAACAAAGCAGATGTTTAGTAAGTATTACTACAGACTGTATAATCAATGATTTAAAAATGACAATCAAGCTACCTTTCACCCGAAAGTATGCTGATCTTGAATATATGAGGCAGGTCTCCTGACTTGTTTTACAAATTGCGCCTTCCCATCCTATTACAGACAGTGGCATAGAGGAAGCAATTGCGAACGTGTACGCTTACAGATAATATATTTTAAGCTTACATAAAACTTACAGTTGCGGGGACAGCTTTGGACTTACACCAAATTCCCTATTAAAACTAATGCTTGCCCAGCATCGGTTACCTTATATTTTGCAAAGCTACATAGTTTTTTGCTTGTAC
>WTJX01000708.1 GCA_011524675.1 Cytophagales bacterium | reverse complement strand
AATACAAGCTGACATTGACAGGTACTACCACCAAACTTAACTTCGTAAAGTAGAATTAGTTTACATAAAAAATTATACTATATGCTTATCCGTGAGTTTCCCCAAGATAATTCCACCTATACGAGACAGCAGCCACCAACAACCTATCGAATAGGTCACCAAAGTAACGCCTGTTAAATTTATAGCAAAATTCATTTAGATAATTTTGTAAGAAATCGTCATCTATCCGATGATGCACATCGAGCAGTAATCTCTTAGCATTACTTATGGCTATATGAACCCATGGTAAAGCTTTAGGTATTTCTTTTTTGGGGATGACTTTTGAATTCATCTCAAAGTCTTGATCCAAATCTACATAGCTGGTTGACTTATCTGAGGTGATTTTTGCTCCCTTTTCTACATTTTTCTTCACAGCATCACCTATCTCCTCTTTTTTTAGGGATTCAACAACTTTCATTTTCAAGTATCTTACCTGTTTAGTTTTACCATGCTTTTTAGGATTATGACTTTTTCCCGCATCTTTTGATTCCACACTTACTAAAACGGTTGTTTGACGCTGACTTCCTCTTCCACGCTTCAAAGGTTCAGACTTATCTCTAGTTATTGATACTGTTTCAAAGAAACCTTCATCAAGTTCTATCTGATCTTTTAGTTGATATTCATCGTCTCTTAAGCCCATTACACTTCTTATTTTATGTACCATAGACCATATAGGCTCATAGCGCTTATGTCCTAACTGTCTTTGGATTTCTTTAGCTGAGAAAGATTTCTTGGTACTAGTGATAAGGTGCATTGCTATAAACCAGTACTGATAAGGAAGTTTACTACTCTGCATAACTGTTCCACTTTTTAAAGTAGTACGATGTTGGCATTTTTTACATTCCCATTCTTCACGATTCTTTTTCCAATAATGGTGTGTACCTCCACATTTCTTGCAAACAATACCCTGTTTTAGACGATATGCTTTGAAAGCTTCTTTACAGCTCTGCTCGTCTGGAAATTTATCTGTGAACTCTAGTAATTTCATACAGTAAATATACTAAAAATAATGGGGAAACATAAGGATAAGCATATTGATTTTTATATTCCGTAGAGACGCAGTGTACAGTAGAGACGCAATGCATTGCGTCTCTACAAGGAACCTAAACGGACATTTTCTCCCTATGACGAAATCACAAATAGTAAATCACAAAAGCTCATTGACCATTGACTATTGACCGTTGACTATAGACATATCCCACCGCCCAAAGCCCAAAGCGAATACCGCAGGTCGCAAATCCTTCTATTACCTCTTAACAAGCTTGACTACTTTCACTCCTTCGCTTGTGTCTATGTGCAAGAAATAAATGCCATTGGTCAAGAAGTCTAAGCTAGGTATCTCAATATGCTGTGTGCTTACTTCTTTAGAAAAAATCTCCATTCCTAGATAGTTTTTCATTTGTATGCCGTAAATGCTGCCTTTATAACTGATTTTTAATGATTCACCAGTATGTAGAGGACTAGGATATACTTTTAGTTCATTAGATTCATTGATGTCCAATTTGCTGTTTGGCGCTACAGAAACTATTTGAGAGCTAGAAGTAGTACCGTCATAATCTACTTGTCTTATACGATAGTAATATGTCTTTCCTATGGTGTAGTTATGGTCTGTATAGCTATAAACGCTGTTTTGATAGCTTGTGCCTGCTCCTTGTACATAGCCCAAAGAATCAAAGTCTAGGGCATTGCTAGACCTTTCTATGACGAAGTAATCGTTATTGGTTTCTGTTGAAGTGATCCACAATAAGTGTGGTACATCATTGACTAGCTCTGCCGAAACGCGTACAAACTCTACAGGTAAAGGATTCAAAACACCTGAAAGATCGGAAGTAACAAAACTCAATTGCCCTGCTTTGGTAATAGGATGTGTGGCATTACTCGTAAGGCTACCAGCACTGTAAGTACCCGATGTTGTTGACGCTACTAAGAGCCACTTTGAAGAATCTTGGTCATAAAATCCGATGTCTAAGTATGAAGTGGAATTGATACCGCTTTCTCTTTGGTCACTATCCCAACTAAGTGTCAAAGTGTAATTGGTGTCTGCATTTGTTCCAAAATCAATGTTCCAGTATTCATATATACTCAACCTATTTATCGTGTCTTGCAATTGTGCATGAGCACCACTCAAAAGGCTAGGGTTTTCATAAAAATATTCTAGGGTTACAGTATCTGTTGCTGCATCGGTAGTACTACTGATGCTAGCAGGAGCGTAAATGCCGTCTTTTCCGATAGGGAACTCAAAGTCATCGTCTCCTACCTTGCTGATGGTAGCTTCTATATACCTGTCCGCAGATGCGTTGCTGATGATGGCATCATCTAAGATGGTTAATGTGTCTCCAGTAGTGCTTGTAAGTATACCATTATTCAATACTAACTCTTCACTAATACTTACATTTGTAGAAAACTCTACGGTATTGCTAGTGTTAGATTTGTCAATGGTTAAATGAGAGAGGTGAACGCCTGAGTCTCCTAATATCTCTGCCTCTAGGCTACCCGTCATGAGTACGGTACCATTATTGAGAAATATTTCACCTCCATTTTCCACATCACGATATACACTAAGTTGTCCTCCATCTTCTAAACTAAGCTCTCCAAAGTTTAGAAGCGATCTTGTTTCAGTATTGGCTTGATCTACTTGTGGGTAATGACTTGGAAAGTCTACACCACCCACAACGGTAGGCGGTATAATGTACGCGTCTACTGTTTGACTTGGTTGCCTGTCCAAACACCAATTGCTAGCATCGTTCCAGTTGCCATCAGTTTCTCCTACCCATATCGCTAGACTGGCATCTTCGATAAACTGCGCTAAAACGGTATTTCCAATACTTTGCTCATCTAAGTTTAAGGCAATCCTAAACCTATTGGTCATTTCTACCCCTTTAAGCGTTATTTCTGAGTTTGCATCCAAATAGAAAGTACCTACTTCTACCGAAAAGTCATCTATGAGAGGAGTAACATCTAGCCCATCAATTAAAATTTGTGTAGCGTTGTCATTGAAATCATCATCTCTAAGGGTAATGGTATAAAAGCCACAGGTAAAACCTTTCCTTTTGTAAATAATAGAAAAGTCATCATCATCTCCAGAGGTACAACCAAAATATTGGTCATTCAAATTTGCTGAAGGGTTAAAGTCTAAGAAAAAATCATTTCCTGTATTCAGACCAAAAGAGTTTGTTACTGAAGGACTACTACTGTTTGTATAACCATAATAATTGGTAAAATCTGGTTCATCGAAGAAGTAGCCCAACCATGCGTTGTCTCCAAATTCGGACGTATCACCAGGTGCGCCTTGTGAGAGGTCGTAGACCCCTACAGATACCGTGTCTTGGGTTGTGTTTTCTTCGTCTACGGTAATTCCTGCGGCACAGGTACTCCCTGCAATAGTTCCTACTACCGTATATTTGGTCAAGCTAGTAGGTGTTGCCTGTACTATATCTCCTTCTGTTGTTTCTAATGAACCACTAGGGTCAGCAGACCATATATAACTATTAGCACCCGAGGCTATTAGGTTGACAGAACCTGAAGATGTACCTCCGCTGACACAAGAGCTATCCCCCTCTACCTCCAGTATTTCTGTCAACGAAGAGTCCGAAGATATCACCGTAAGGC
>WTJX01000470.1:1536-3657 GCA_011524675.1 Cytophagales bacterium | reverse complement strand
AAA
Source organism: Cytophagales bacterium (assembly GCA_011524675.1). GTDB lineage: Bacteria > Bacteroidota > Bacteroidia > Cytophagales > JAAEPT01 > WTJX01. Next base: position 3,654 of record WTJX01000470.1, on the reverse strand, counting down.
TATATAACAAAACAATTTCATTTAAATAATAGCAATGATAAATGAAGTTTTCGTAAAGAAATGGAAACAAAAGAATATGAAATACTTTCAAATATTGATTTTTCTAACGAAAATGACTTACTTGGAAATTTAAAAATCAAATAATTATATTCTATGTAATATGGACTTTTCACTTCCTCTACATTTTATTTAAGTAAAACTAAAAAGCCAACCAATAATACTCACACCAAAAGTTTTTGTACGAAGATCAAAATATCCTTTCTAACTAATACGTTACAAACTAAATAAGAAGATTTAACGAAGGCTTTGCAAAACCATCTTTTAAACTTATTCAGCGTTATACAAAATTTTAAAATCCTCATTTACAACTATTAAACTGCGGTTTTTAACTATTGAAAGCCATGACTAAGCACAAAACCTTAGTTATGCAAAGCCTTCTTAACTACTAAAAAGCAACGCGTAATTTACCGAATGGTCACAAAAAATTAACCCTGCTCTAAGTAAGAAATGCTCGATTTATTGGCTAGCAAATATTTTAATCATAGATTTGCGTCTTAATTTTGTCAAAGCATTGAATCCAACAGTAACCAAAGCGCTCCTCGTCTTCTTTTTGCCCCTTAGCAATTTCATCCTACTGTTATTTTCGGGTCAGAAATTAAAAGACTTTAAGACATACTATGCTACCCTCGTCCTTTTTGTTTGTTTTCTACTTTCTATCACCATATTCCAAGAGATTAGTACACAAGGCACACTATTAGTCAATATTCCTTGGCTGAGTATTTCTACCGAGCAAAGTTTTTACTTAGGTATTCAGATTGACTTTCTTTCGGCAGTGATGCTCTTGATTGTAACCTTTGTTTCTTCATTGGTACATCTGTTTTCTATCAAGTATATGTATGGAGATCAGAACCTCCTCAAATACTACGCATACTTAGGGCTATTTACCTTCTCTATGATCGGCATTCTGTTTTCTACAAGTCTATTGATGCTATTTATTTTTTGGGAGTTAGTAGGTTTGTCATCTTATTTGCTCATAGGCTTTTGGTATCACAAAGCTTCTGCTGTTGCCGCTAATAAAAAAGCATTTATTACAAATAGAGTAGGTGATGCAGGTTTTTTAGCTGGTATATTAGTGATTTATAGCTATGCTGGCACCTTAGACTTTGATGGCCTATTACATTATTTTCAAAGCAGTCATGACATCCCTAGTGCTTGGATGTTTGTACTAGGCATAGGCTTATTTTTGGGTTGTGTAGGTAAGTCTGCTCAATTTCCTTTACAAATATGGTTGCCCGATGCCATGGAAGGCCCTACCCCTGTATCTGCCTTGATTCATGCAGCTACTATGGTAGCCGCAGGCATCTTTTTATTGGCAAGGGTATTTTTTATGCTCAGTCCAGAGGTATTGACCTGCATAGCCTATGTAGGTGCTATCACTGCCTTAATGGGGGCAGTAGCTGCCTGTACCCAGTTTGATATCAAAAAAGTACTAGCCTACTCTACCATTTCACAATTAGGCTATATGGTCATGGCAATGGGCGTAGGTGCCTATCAAGCCTCATTCTTTCATTTGGTAACGCATGCCTTTTTCAAAGCCTGTTTGTTTTTAGCTTCAGGAGCAATTATACACGCTATGCACCATGTAGCGCATGAAACAAAAACACATTTTGATGCACAAGACATGCGTTATATGGGAGGATTAGCCAAGAAAATGCCCATTACATTTATATGTTACCTTATCGCTACCTCTTCGCTAGTGGGCATACCACTTTTTTCTGGTTTTCTCTCAAAAGACGCTATTTTACTACATAGCATGGCGTTTGGTATAGCACAGCCAACACATGTACTCATTCCAATATTGGGTTTTGTCTCCGTATTTTTAACCGCTTTTTATATGCTGCGCCAAATTATATTAGTGTTCTTTGGTGATTTCCGCCTGTCAGAACATATAAATATAGCTTGCTTTGACAAAGTAGAAGAAACACCTATGCTTATGCGTATTCCTTTGATTCTTTTGGCAATACTCTCTTTTTTCTTTGTGTTTTCATTCAACCCATTGCATGCCGACCATGGTTGGTTGGTGGAAGCGTTAAACAAAAGCTTTATAAGTATAGGAGG
>WTJX01000470.1:0-1436 GCA_011524675.1 Cytophagales bacterium | reverse complement strand
GTTTCTAACACTGGAAGAATACAAAACTATCTGATTGGAACTTTTGTAGGAATATTACTCATAGCCGTATTTTTGCTGTGGTTTTAGTTATAAGCATTTGATAAAGCCCCAAAAGACAATAACTGAAGACAATAAGACTAAAGACTATTGACTGAGGACTATAGGCTATAAAAGGCTAAAAGCTTAAACCAAAAGGACACATAACATTATACATCGCTCATTATCTTTTAAAAAACGATGCTTTCATTACTATTATTATTACCATTATTACTACTGATAGTTTTTCTATTTGTACCTCAACAAGTGCTAAGCTTTTTTAAGTGGTCAACCTTAGCCGTAACACTCATACAACTAGTGATCTCACTAGTTTTATTTACAAATTTTTCTTTTTCCCATTCGGGGAATTTAATCTCGGCGGAAGGCTTTCAGTATGTAGAAAAAATCGACTGGATAGACCTAAACCTTGGTACTTTTGGTAAGCTCTCCATAGACTATTTTATAGGTATTGACGGATTGAGCATGTCTATGGTCTTATTAAGCACGATCGTCATGCTCGTAGCAACGCTTTCTTCATGGAAAGTCACCAAACATGTGAAAGGTTATTTTGCCTTATTTGCCATCTTAAACGCTACCGTCATTGGTTGCTTTGTAGCCTTAGACTTCTTTCTATTCTACCTATTCTTTGAGTTTATGCTACTACCTATGTACTTTTTGATAGGTGTTTGGGGAGGACCTAGAAAAGAATATGCAGCCATAAAGTTCTTTTTATTTACACTTCTGGGATCTATTTTTATACTCATTGTCATGATAGGCCTGTACAACTCAGTCATAGACCCTATCGCTACGGCACAAAATATGGGCTTAAAAGATATGTCTGGAAAAGTACTCCCCCTACATGTCAAAGAAGTTCAGAAGTTATTATCTGCCAATCTGATTCCATCCGAAAAACTAGTACATAGTTTTAGTTTATTGCAAATGGGAGATGCTCACAATTATATACCTAATAGCGTCTTTCATCATAGCTTTGCATCCAACATTCTAGGCTATGCGCCACGTTCACTGGCTTTCTTAGCCTTATTTATTGGTTTTGCGATCAAGCTACCTTTAGTACCGCTACATACATGGTTACCAGATGCTCACGTAGAAGCCCCTACTCCTATTTCCGTAGTTTTAGCAGGCGTACTATTAAAGGTAGGAGGTTACGGACTTTTGAGGATAGGCTATATTATCTTTCCGCAAGAAGCCATGAGCTACGCATGGATAGCAGGGCTTTTAGGAGTGATTTCTATTCTTTATGGAGCCTATAACGCACTAGCACAAGAAGACTTAAAAAAGATGATTGCCTATTCCTCTGTATCACACATGGGCTTTGTGATGCTAGGCATAGCATCGGGTACGGTAGAAGGCATCACAGGAGCAATGTATCAGTTGTTTAG
>WTJX01000656.1 GCA_011524675.1 Cytophagales bacterium | reverse complement strand
GAGATGAATTAAAATAGCCGTTTTTTATCATAAGTATTTTTGGATGACTACTTATGCGAATTAAAGATAACTTTATGAGACGAGTTTTTATTAACCTCTATCAATAGTTCAAATTCATCAGGAACTTCTCTTTTTGAACCAAAACTATCAAGAACATCATTAATAAATGTTTTATTAGACAATCTATGGTGAAGGTAATCTCTAGAGCTGTCCTCCGAAGGCATTAAAAACAAAACATAAACCCCTTGCGCATTACGTACTTTTTTGACTACAATATACTTAGGCATGTCATATTCAAGAAAGTTTAAAATAGGAATCAACGTATCCCTCTTCACCAAATGAGTAATATTGATAGGCGAGTTTAAAAACCCAGATTTAAACTTGAAATGAGAATCATGAAGCAAAATTTTGCCAAAATCGTATAAATCCCCAGAACCAGTCTTACTCACAAATACCGTGTTTCTCTTAATCTTATTGACATCTTTGACTTCAGTGGACTCAATAATACTGTTTTCTCGCCCCAAAAAACTCCATGCTGTACTAATTTTTGAAGCGATGAGCATATTTACCATATCCACATGCCTAAAAGCAAATTCAGAATTTATGATTCTTCTTGAAGGTAAGCTTGTCTTTAGTGAGTCAAACTTATCAGGATTATAAGGTAGTTCTATGTCAGAGTCAAAAATAAAACGATGTCGTTTTACCTCAGGATCAAATTCGGTGTAGAAACCTCTACTCCCTACCACTATATCCAAGTCTTTCTCTGTATCCATAAGATGACGTATCAAAAAATCATCCTTAGCTACAAGATCTACTTTGCCAATAGGAAAGATAAGTAAATAGACAATTGTTACTACCAAAAAAACAATAATAGACAACAATAGCCTTAGTAGCATTTTTATTTTAAGCTTTTTCCTCTTAGAAAATTTCAAAGGAGTAAGTTTGACTTTGTATTGTCCTTTGGGAATAGACAACCTATACTCTTCGCGTTTTCCTTCGGATAGATAATACAGGTCTAACTCTTTTCGGAGTTTTAGCACCTTATTACGTATGAGAGAGTCTTGTATATTAGAATTAAAGCCATCATTTTTGCCAAGTAAATCAATGGCAATCGTAGTAGATTTTACACTCTTCCCTTCTTCTTCGGCATCTACAAGGTAGTATAGTATTTTCAAATAAATATCATTGTTAGAAAAAGCAGGTACTTTTTCCAAACGTTTGATTGCCGTTAGTTTCAAAGAAGTATTCGTCATTTCACTAAAATAGTACGTATTCCAAAGTTAAAAAAAAAAACATATAAAGACTTTTCTAAAGCGATTTAAACTTCTTTGTTTGAAGTGAAAAACCGTATCCTTTTGATACCTCTCCTATTGTATTTTAGATTTTTTAACAATTCACGGTGCACTTAACCTTTTCTATATATGAAGCTTGAACGGTAGGAACAAAAACTTCCAAAGTAGCTTTCACCACATCAATAAGTCTTAAAAACATACCCTATCAACCAAATGCTAGCATTACGAGCACCAAAAACATTCGTCATGACGCGTATTTCTAAGTAAACACACTGTTGTGTATAACCTAAGTACTATGTTTGATACAAATCAAAAAAGGCTTTGCAAAATCTTAGTGATACAAAGCCCAACAATCATCCATTCAATTAAAACAAATAGATATGAAATCATTATTTATAAACACCTTAGTATTATGTTCTTTTTTACATTCATTAGCACAGATAGACGCTTCAAGTTTATCACCTATTACTACAGATGCTTCGATTGTAATAGCGCAAAACAATGACGCTAATTTTTATGTAAGCTCAGGAGCAGTAAAGGGAGATTACCTTACAGAACTAAGTCCCGGTAGCTCGACAGGTTTGATTATCTCTATGGGCGATATAGATGCAAGCCCTAATACAAACTTTGATACTATCAGCGTACAAGTATATCCTTTTACAAGGAATAGTTCTACAACAGAAGCAGGAAGTATCACCATAGAAACGATGAAATCTTCTTATCATTCAGAAGTAAGCGTAGCAGAAGGTTTTGCAAGCAATATATTTTTCAGTAACATAAAGCTTGTAGAAAATACCATAGATACTATTTTGATTACCAACACCTCCGCCAATGTCAACCTATTAATTGATGTGATGGTGATAAGAACATCTTATTGCGGAGCATCGTGTCAGGTAATATCAAATATTAAAGGAGATTTATTTGGCGAAGCTAACATATTGATAACTAACCCGTTGAAAGGGGAAACATTAGAGCTATTCAATATCCCATCAGATATACATTCTATAGATTTAGAACTACTCTCTTTGCAAGGAGAAGTATTACTTTCAAAAAGCATTACACATGACGACAGTAACTTAGATATTTCTTCATTGAAAGCAGGACTATACGTGATAAGAGATACCAAAACAGGAAGCTCAAAAAAGATAGTAGTAGAGTAAATACGAAGCCCTAAATTCAAAAAAATATTGAATAAACGAAAGACAACCTTTTGTCTTTCGTTTATTAGTTCTACACTAAAAATAGAATGATAAAAGGCTTAGTATAACTAAAATCTTGTTTACGCTTCCGTCCTTTTGAGTACTAAGTCATTAGTAAAAAGTTTATGTCACATTAAGCCTATAGCTGCTATCACCACTTCATTTATTTAATTTTTTAATTTCTTCATTCTTTAAAGGCATAAACTGCAAAGTCGTACAACACCCAATTTATTCATTCTTCATTATTAATTAAAACGTGCCACTTCCGTGGAATAAAATCTAGCCTTTCATGTCATTATCACTGCAAATCTTTTGTCTTGCATCTTAAAATCTTATCGTCTCAAAGTCTTAAAATCTAAAATTAAGGTTATTTTTAATGGTATAAATATGATTTTGAATATCTATAATAGGATAAGAATCATAGGTTGACTCAAATTGAAATGAAAAAGAAAACTGTTTGTTAATATTAAAGACCACGCGAGAGTCAGAAATAAACCTAGGTCTGCTAAAGTAGTATTGAGGTCTAGCTTGATAGTAAGAGATCAAAAATAAAAATACACTTTTTGACAAATTATACTGAAAAGTAATATTAGAAGTACTTTTAAAAAAAGTATTTCTAATGACCTCTTGACCATTCCAACGCTCATATTCTCCCATTACCCCAGTATTAAAAGCCAGAGACATTTTATCATTATAAATCAACCTCAAGCGCAAGGAAGTCCCCAAAAGCCTTCTTAAGTCTAATCCTCTCCCTACGTCAAACTGTATTTGATTGAACTGTTCAAAAGAGATTTTATGTTGACGAAAGAGGTTAAACCGCAAATGAGCATAACCATTGTTGGCAGCTTCCACGCCTTCTACCTTCACAATACTAAGCGTATTGAGCAAAAGATAAGAGTGCTTTTTAGAGAGATAGGCAGCATTAGCCTTTGAGCTAAGGGTAAAGACATCCGTTTTTTGCTGTCTAGCCATCACCCCAAGCCCTACATTACCTACAAAAATATTGAAAGTATCTTTGTCTATACGAAACTTCTCTATATTGAGAATTTGAGCATGAATAAGACATTGTCCAAAAAAACAACCGATTATTATCAATAAAATTTTCTTCATAAAGAAAAAGGTCTTAGTTTTGTAAACTGTTTTGAATGCGAAACTAAGTGCTTTCATTTAAATAT
>WTJX01000618.1 GCA_011524675.1 Cytophagales bacterium | reverse complement strand
AAATACTTATGATAAAAAACGGCTATTTTAATTCATCTCATCGTTAGAAATACGCACTTTAGCTTGCTAAAGCTTTGCTTTCTGCCTTGACCTGAACTAAAATCACTCGTTTTTTAAAACACAATTATTTTTGTCCGCCTACTTACATTATATTTCTAGAAGGCTTTGCAAAATCATCTTTTGCAAAGCCTTATATAAGTTTTTTACAATGCTTTCACTTCTGTGAAGTAAGCACCCCAAGTTTCTCCCTTCTCATTGTAAAAATTGGTAATCAACTGTGTTTCTCCTTTAGGTAAATCAATTTCAAAACTGATTTCTTTATTGCCTTTAGGAAATGGCTTTTCTTTTTCCATTCCAGCGATTTTTATAGTAGCTTTTATAGCTGGAATCTCAACGCTTGCTATTGCTGGTCTTTCTCTAAGTGTGATAAGGTATTTGCCCGCTTTCTTTACATCCAAATTCCAAGGACCTGTTTTTTTAACTCTACTTATAGCTTGACTAGCCATCCATGGAGGATTTCCTGTACCATAAGGGAAATACCAGTCTTGACTAGTCAATTCCGTTTCCTTTTCTGCTGATGTACCTACGTTGATACTTACTGGAGTCATACGAGGAGAAATATGTTCCCAGTATGGAAGGTATTTTTCTCTTAGCTCTTTTACCACTTCTGGATGCTCTGCTGCCACATTTTTGCTTTGACCAGGGTCGTTTACCATATCGTACAGTTCTTCACCTTTCAATAAACGCCAACGTTTGGTCATGACTACCGAATTTTCCCATGGTTTAGGCAGATATACCGCTCCTATGCCTCCATGAAACTGAGTAAAAAGTACTTCTCTTTTTATTGTCTTTTTCTCTTTCAAGAGCACATCTTTCAATGATATACCGTCAGGCTTGTATTCTTTTCCTTGTTTTAGGTTACACAAATCTGCTAATGTAGGTAACACATCTATATGAGCAGCCAATACGTCTATATCTTTACCACCTTGTATATTTCCTTTTGGATAACGGATAAAGAATGGTACTCTATGCCCACCATCATATATTGAACTTTTTTTACCTTTCATGCCCGCATTGAATACATATTGACCTGCTGCCGTACCATTGTCCGTCATGAAAATGAGGATAGTATTATCTCTAAGTCCAAGTTCTTGTAATTTTTTTTCAAGTATCCCCATGTTATAATCTATGTTTTCTATCATTCCAAAAAATGCAGGTACATGGGACTTTCTTACTTCTTCATTGTCAGAATTTTTAAAACGCTTGCTCCATTCATCTCCTACTCTATATGGACCATGTGGGGCATTGGGAGCTAGATAAAGGAAAAAAGGCTTTTCTTTATTTTTTTCTATAAACTTAATGCTCTCTCTGAACCATACATCGGTACAGTAGCCTTCAAATTTTTCGTAAGCACCATTTCTATCATAGGTATCGTTGAAATAAGTGTTTCCCCAATAGTCAGACAATTGTCCTATACCACCGCATCTATGCCAAAGCACATCTTCAAAGCCTCTGTCGCTAGGTCTATGCGGAGCATTGTCACCAAGATGCCACTTGCCCACCATGCCTGTTGTATAGCCGTTTTCTTTAAATAAATTGCCTAACGTTTTTTCGTCATGGTGCATCATCGTTCTACCACTGGAGGTTCTGAACGCTCCCGTATAGCCTGGGTAGTTACCCGTCATGAGTGCGGCCCTCGTTGGTGTACAGAACGAACTCACATGAAAGTCCGTAAACCGCACAGACTCACTATAGAGTTTATCAAGATTTGGAGTTTTGAGTACAGGGTTGCCATGACAACCAAGGTCTCCATATCCTTGATCGTCTGTCATGATGAGTATTACATTTGGTCTTTCTTTTTTTGCTGCTCTTACAATGATAGATCCCAGTAAAAGCAAAAAGAAAAGGCTCGTTTTTAATTTCATAATTAAATGTTTCGTATGATGATGATTTATATTCATTTATAGTCGTCCAAAAAAATCTTAGCATCATTTATTTCTGCATACTATATCATTAGATTTGCTGAAATGATTCACAAAGAAATGGTACTATTCCTAGATAAAATTGAATAGCATAATAATATAAAAGCTCATGATAACAGTGAACATTCGTGTAAATTCTTTTTTTGCATATCAAAAAAAGAACTTATTCTCAAAGCATTTTTAATTAAGTAGAACTATTACGACATTTGTATAGAAGGCTTTGCACAACTTAGGTTTTGTGCTTAGTCAAGGCTTTCAATATTTTAAAGCCGTAGTTTATTGATCGTAAATGAGGATTTTAAAATGTTGTATAACGCTGAATAAGTGCAAAAGATGGTTTTGCAAAGCCTTCGTATAGTAAACTGAAAGTTGTGTTTAAGAAAAATATACAATACAAAACCCCAGAGGAAATAGAAATTATGCGCGAAAGTGCATTGGTAGTCTCAAGAACTCTCGGTATGTTAGCCAAAGAAGTAGCCCCAGGAGTATTACCTATAGATTTAGATAAGAAAGCGGAAGCATTCATTAGAGATCAAGGAGCAGAACCGGGTTTTTTGGGTCTTTATGGCTTTCCCAATACTTTGTGTATCTCCGTTAATGAGCAGGTGGTACACGGCATTCCTGGTAAAAAACCCTTAACCGACGGCGACATTATTTCTGTAGATTGTGGTGCTTTGAAAAATGGCTTCTATGGAGATCACGCTTATACCTTTGAAGTAGGTGAAGTATCTCCAGAAGTAAAAAAGCTGTGCCAGATTACCAAAGAGTCTTTGTATATAGGCATTCAGAAAGCTAAGGCAGGTAATAGGATAGGTGACATAGGCAATGCTATACAGCGTTATACCCAAAAAGCTGGATATGGAGTAGTAAGAGAGCTAGTAGGACATGGCTTGGGTAGAGATATGCATGAAGAACCTCAAGTACCAAATTATGGAAAAAAAGGTACTGGTCCTAAAATATTAGATGGCATGGTACTCGCTATTGAGCCTATGATAAATATGGGAACCAAAAGGGTAAAACAACTAAATGATGGTTGGACTATCATTACCGCAGACCGTAAACCATCGGCACATTTTGAGCATGATGTTGCCATTGTCAATGGAAAGCCCGAGATCCTTTCTACTTTTGACTACGTAGAAGAAGCCTTGGGAATCAAAAAAATGAGTCTAAATACCGTTTCAGTTTAATATTTGTGAAAAACTTAATTCATTTCTCCCAAAGGTTCATTCCAAGAACCATACTTATTCGTTTGAGCTATGTCTTTATGTGGTTCTCTGATATTTATTACAAAGGAGATACATATACATGCCCCATCAATCAAAAAAGCTACCGTAAGTTTTTGCCATATGGGGCACACCAACAAAGAGAAAATGTATTATGTCCGGGGAACTTATCACTAGAAAGACATCGCCTACTCTGGTTGTTTCTAAAAGAGAAAACAAATTTCTTTACGGCAAAACTAAAGATGCTTCATATAGCTCCAGAGCAATGCTACTACGATAGGTTTAAGAAAATGAGTAACCTAGACTATACCACTGCTGACCTAAATAGCCCCATTGCCGATATTCACATGGATTTGCACAATATCCCACTAGAAGATAATGTATATGATGTAGTATTTTGCAATCACGTATTAGAGCACGTAAAAGACGATCATCAATGTATGACTGAACTTTATAGAGTGTTGAAACCGGGAGGCTTTGCCATACTACAGATTCCACAAGATCTGACAAGAGCAGAAACCTTGGAAGATGATCCCACTATTACTGATCCTTTTGAAAGAGAAAGAATCTATTGGCAAAAAGACCATTTGAGGCTTTATGGGAGAGATTATGCAGATAAATTGAGAAAAGCAGGGTTTACCGTTGATGAGAATGACTTCGTCAAAACGCTTTCTCCTGCCTTGATAGAAAGATATCGTCTTCCTTCTGATGAACCTATCTATTACTGTACTAAAGCTTGAGTACCACCAAGAACATATATTTTGCCTCAGACTTGCACCTAGGTGCACCTAATCACCAACAAAGCTTAGCAAGGGAAAAGCTATTTGTGAAGTGGCTAGACTTTATCAAACCTTCTTGTGAAACCTTATACCTTTTAGGAGATGTATTTGATTTTTGGTTTGAATACAAAAAGGTGATTCCAAAAGGTTATGTCCGTTTACTGGGCAAGCTTGCAGAATTCACAGATCAAGGGATTCCTGTCTATCTTATGAAAGGAAACCATGACATTTGGCTTTTTGATTATTTAGAAAAAGAAATAAATGTTACCATTCTTGAGCAACCCCTCATCAAAGAAATAAACAATAAAACATTTTATCTCGCCCATGGTGATGGGCTAGGGCCAAAGCAATATACTTTCAAACTGTTACGTAAGTTTTTTTTCAGCAACTTCTGTCAATGGTGCTTTGCACGCTTACATCCTAACTTTGCTATCTCACTAGGCGAATACCTATCCCAAAGAAGTCGCAAGGCACACAAAAGCGAAGAAGATCAGTTTATGGGGGAAGAAAAAGAGTTTATCCTACTGCACAGTAAGAAAGTATTGACATCTCAACATATAGATTACTTTGTTTATGGACATAGACATCTAGCCATGGTACATACACTCAGTCAAAAAAGTACTTATATCAATCTGGGAGACTGGATAAATAATACGAGCTATGCCGTCTTTGACGGAAAGGAAGTTTCTTTGAAAAGCTTTTAAGACAGGGATTTTAGGTTTAAAAATAAAAAGTCAAAAAACAATAAGTTTTGAGGGAAGTCTTCCTTCATTTTTCCTAAAAAGTATAACTTTAGGAAAGAAAGGAGTTTAAGTGATAGAAAAGGAAGACTTCCCTAGTTAAAAGCGGAATCCCTGGCTTTTAAGAGATAGAAATTATACTCACCATTGAATTTTTATATCTTTGCTGTTATCATATAAATGAAAAGATTATGGTAGGAATTATTATGGGTAGCAAGTCTGACCTTCCCGTTATGTCTGCTGCTAGTGAAGTATTGGATGAATTGGGTGTGCACTATGAATTGACGATAGTGTCTGCTCACAGAACACCCGAGCGTATGTTTGACTATGCTCAGCATGCTAGAGAAAAAGGAATAAAAACAATCATTGCAGGAGCAGGTGGTGCAGCCCATTTGCCTGGTATGGTTGCTTCGTTGACTACACTGCCTGTCATAGGTGTACCCGTAAAGTCAAGTAACTCTATTGATGGTTGGGATTCTGTGTTGTCTATTTTGCAAATGCCTGGCGGTGTACCAGTGGCTACGGTAGCTTTGAATGGCGCTAAGAACGCTGGTATTTTGGCAGCTCAAATAGTAAGTACATTTGATGAAAAAGTTGCCGAAAATTTAGCGACTTACAAGCAGCACATGAAAGACAAAGTCATGAATGACGTCGAGACGCTTACGTCATAAGTTTTTCTTAAAACATAAATCTAATAGTACAGAAGTGAGAACGAAAGATGCATTGCTTTCACTTCTGTATATAAGTATTCGTCCCAAAATACTTAGTGAAGCACAAACTAAGCTGCTATTGAATAGTATAAGAAAGCTTTGCAAAACCTCCTTTACACTCATTCAGCCTTATACAAAGCTTCCTATAAAGATATTAAAAGCATAATTTTTAACGAACGTACGTGAATGTTCATTTTATATTGTATTAATTACTTTATAATAGGATTCTGTTTCACGTAAAAAACACACTTTGTGTTATCGTTATAATAATTATGAAAAATAAAAAGAAAATAGCCAATTGGATGTTGGTGCTAGTCATTATATTGCTTACATCAACAAATCAGTATGCAGGAATATACGAAATGAACCGACCTAGTGGTCGCTATATTCGCCTTGAAGTACCAGGTGATAGAAAAGAATTACGCTTTTCAGAAATTCAAGTATTCTCTGGTAACAAATTAATCTCACAAGGCAAATCTTTACCAGAAGGAAACCCCAAAGAACCAAGGAGAATGTCTAGTGTATTTAACGGTCACTGGGAGTATGATTCTCGCTTTGCTACCGATGCCAATACCTTGGAGAAAAAAGGGGTTAGAACAAACAAAGAAAATAACCCTTGGTTTGTACTTGATTTAGGCAAAATCTATCCCATAGACAAAATCATTATTTATAAATCTGGAAGATTTAGCGGAGTAACAATGAAGGTAGGCAATAACTTTACGTGCGACAACCCTTCTTACCTACAAGAAAACATCATAGAAGACGATTTTATCTCTTTTGAGTCCGGTGCAAGTACCAAAAAGAATCTTGGTGCTATTTGGATGATAGGCGACCAAGTAAATTTGGGTAATAAAGATGGAGCAACAACGAACACCCCTCGTAGTGTAATGTATAGAGAACTTACTAAAACAGGCTATGATTTTACTTTTACGGGTCATCTTACCGACCAAGCGGAAGGACTGCCAGACGACCCAAATTTTACCTCCCATTCTTGCCTAGACAATGTAAAGATTAAAGATGTTTCAGATAAACTCAAAAGCTACTGGAAGCAAGGCAGATTAAAATCGGTAAAGCCAAAGATCATTTGTGTGATGTTGGGAACTAACGATATCGATAATGACCTCATTGATAAAACACCAGAGCGAATGAAAACATTGCTCGACAAGATTTACGCTTTACCTAACATTGGATCTCCTTTGGTATTAGTAGGTGCCATTCCTCCAAATCAAACGATAGAGCGTAAGAAAACGAATGTAAATATCTACAATGAAGGCATCGAAAGTGTAGTAAGGTCTTATCAGATAGCAGGCAAAAAGATAGAGTTTGTAGATCACTTCAATGCATTAGGAGGAGAGACAACAAGCATGATTAGTCGCTGTATGCAGTCTGACGAAGGAAGTGAATTTGGTCCCGGCATACATCTAAATGCTATGGGCAATACTGTTGTTGCTAAAAGGTGGTTATATGAGATGAATAAATACATCATCACCACAGGTATTCCAGAAGACCCTTGGGCTTTTCCAAAAACAGAATGTGTGCGCTCATTGGTAAAGGATAATAATTCATACTACGAGTATTTCTTTGATATCAAAGGAATAGGTTCTTTTTCGGTGATACCTCCAAAGCCAGGTGTAGTACACAAGTCAGGCAAAAAACCATGGATGTGGCGCAACATCTTCTATTCGGCAAATACAGGCAAATCAATCAATAACGATATTCCACTCATAAACGAAGGCTTCTATGCTGTAAACGTTTATGGAAACGTAACAGGACACCCTAGCGGCAATAAAAAAGTAAAAGATGTATATGATTATCTCACCAAAAATCATGGTTTTGCGCCTACATTTTCTGCCTCTGCCATGAGCCGTGGAGGTTTTATGGTCATGCGATTTGCAAACGAATATCCAGATCTTATTGAAGGAATATTGATGGATAATGCTTGTTCCGATGGACTTAGCTGGCCAGCAGGAGTAGAATATGCAGGTGATATCGAATACGCTCCTGGTAAATATTATGCTGCCCCTGGTTCTAAAGGCTCTTTTAAACTTTACTTGCAGTTTTATACTGAATATAAAACTTTGGAAGAGCTTGTTGACCGTCTAAAGTGGGACAGTCCTATAAACCAACTAGAGCCACTTGCTAAGTCAGGCGTTAAAATACTCAGTATCTGCGGTTCGAAAGACCCTGCAGTACCTTATATAGAAAATGACCTTCGCCTTGAGCAAGAGTACAAAAAACTAGGAGGAGATATTAGGGTAATAGTAGAAGATAAAGGACATAGGCACGGTCAAGTGACCCAAGAAGCCCGCACTGCCTTCCTAAACTTTGTACGTGACAATGTGTTCAGAGTGCCAAATAGTGCTTCTGTCAAAAAATAAGGTGATTTTTTGTAAGTATTCGGCAAACTACGTCTTAATTCTTATGAGCTTTAGCCACAGAAAATATTTAGTAAAAACTAAAACAAAACGCACAATTATTTTTGTCCGCCTACTTAGTTTACTGAATGCTTACAGTTTTTATAAAAAAAACCTATCATCTTAAGGTATAATTATGAGATAGGTGCTATTTTTAAGAATATAAGTAGTCGTCCAAAAATACTTATGATAAAAAACGGCTATTTTAATTCATCTCATCGTTAGAAATACGCGCTTTAGCTTGCTAAAGCTTTGCTTTCTGCCTTGACCTGAACTAAAATCACTCCTTTTTTAAACCACAATTATTTTTGTCTGCCTACTTAAGGAGTTGTAATCTAAGTATTCTGTCAAGCAGGATTCGCTCTTTTCAACTAAAAGTAGTATAAAATTCATTTATTCTAATATCTATGAATAAAATCAAAATAGTTCATAATCCATCAAAGAAAAAAGAAGGTAGGCATGATAAGAGAGCTCAAATTCAGAATAAAATCAAAAAGCTAGAAGAATTTGAAAAAAGTAAGGAAGAACTATTAAAAAAAGTAAATCAAGCAAAACAAGATTATGAAACCTATTTTAGAGAAGCTAATGATACATTGTTAAAAGATAAGGAAGCCCTTATCATAAAACTGTATGAGCGTTACCAACAAAAATCATTTTCTCAAAATGATAAATATGATTTGGTAAGCTTGATTATGGATGAAGCCGAAGAGTTACAAGATGCAGGTTTTGAGTCTGAAAGGATAGAAAAAATTATCATTGAAATACAAAATCATAAACAAAACCAACTTACTCGCGAGGAAGAAGAAATGGCTGAAGAGTTGTTCAAAAATATGTTTGGTGGTATGTTTGAAGAAGCTGGCTTTGGTGAAGATTTTAATTTTAAAAATATGGAAGAAAATTTCCATCAATATGAAGAAAAAGCAAAAGAAATAGCAACCAAAGAAAAAGAGACGAATACAGTCAAAGACTTTCATAAATTGTACAAATCAATTGTAAAAAAAGCACATCCAGACCTTGTAACCGATGAGGAGGAAAAGCAAAAAAGAGAAGACTTTATGAAGAAACTCTCTAAGGCTTGGGATGAAAGAGACTATTTAGAGTTATTGGTGCTAGAGCAAGAGATTATGGGTAATGAAAATCAAGCTATTGAGTTAGCAGACAGTATGCTCAAACCTATCATTACACAATTAAATAAGCGTATCAAAGAAAAGAAGTCTGAGTTGTACAGAATAAAAAATGTGTATGATGATACGGCTTTTTATTATCAAAATTTTTATCACTTTACCGAAAAAGGAAAAGAAAATAAACGTAAAAAGTTCAAAAAAACCTTAGAAGACAAACATCTATCAGTCAAAAAAGACATAGCAGAATTACAAACTGTAAAATCTACCAAACAACTGCTCAAAAGAAAATTAGAAGAGGAAGACGACGACTACTTATTTGATTTTTGGGAATAAACTACTTGTTTAGACAAAAGACACAGGCATGGTCAGATTACGCGAGAAGCGCGCACTGCCTTCCTAAACTTTGTACGTGACAATGTGTTCAGAGTGCCAAATAGTGCTTCTGTCAAAAAATAAGGTAACTTATTTTTTTTATTGTACGTTAAAATTTAAATCAGTGTTAAAAAGTAGAACAAAAAAATAACAGATCAACATAGCAAATTAATTCTTTAAAATAATAGTATAAAAAAAGAATCCGCTATATTGTTGCCGTTAAATATTTCTCATGAATAAACAAAAAATACATCTTACCTCATGTCATAGAATGCCTGAACGTTCATTCTTTTGGAAAGGAAAGCAATTTCCAGTTTGTGCCAGGTGTACAGGTATTCATCTAGGTTACATTTCTCTTCCTTTTTTTTTATTTGATGTTTTTTACCTCAATATTTGGTGGACAATCCTGCTTATTCTCCCTACTTACATTGATGGTATGAGTCAAGCTATATTTGATAGAGAAAGTAATAATGTCTTGAGAGTAACTACTGGTTTTGCAGCTGGTATTGGTGTGATGTCTTTTGTAGGAATTTTTGGTAAATATATTGGAAATCAAATTTTATCACTTATTAATTAAACTTTATGTCAGACGAAGATCAAATATTAGATCGTGAACAACAACCAGAAGAAGATTTAAGCACTGGTTTAAAGGTACTAGCGGTTTTAATTCCACTTGCTGGAGCAATAATGTATTTTTCTAATCAAAAAACTAATCCTAAAAAAGCTACGTCTGCATGTAATATGGCACTTATTGGTTTTGGAGTAGGGGTAGTATTTAGAGTTCTTATTACTGTTGCATCAGGAGGGTAATTAGATATAATTTCAAAAAGGCTTTGTATAACTAAGGTTTTGCAAAGCCTTCTAAAAATCTTCTATTCGCTAAAAAGCATTAAAATCATACTCCACCAAATAATTATTTGGGAAGGCTCCATCGTATAGCCCTCCTCCTTTGCCTACCAAGCCTTTGGCAGGTCTAGCATTGCTCAGTCTAAAGATAGCAGCCACAAACTCAGGAATAGTAAGTAGGTTGATATGCTTTCCAAAGCATTCATGATAGCCATAGCCAAAGAGCATATACTCCGCTTTTCTGTTTGGAATAAACGCCTTAGGCTCTGGAAAAGCTTTTGGATCCATCATGGCAGAAGCCAATACAACATATAGCTTACTTCCTGCTTTGATCTTGCATGCTCTTTTCCTTCCTTCTATGCTTATTTTTTGGTCTTTTTGTGCATAGCGCATTACAAAAGGACTAAAAGGCACAAAACGTAAGGCCTCTTTGGTAAAACCTCTTACCGTTTCTACATCTCCTTTTTTGGCAGCATAAGACAACTGTTCATACCAGTCTTTTCTTCTAAACAACTCTTCTAGCGCAAGCACTACAGATTTGTTAGTCGTCTCCAATGCGCCAATAATAGTTCCCGATATATTTCTACGGATCACATCATCCGTAAGCCAGTCATATACGCCTTCACTTTGCTTGATGACCAAACGGTTGAGTACCGTGTCTTCTAAAGTTTCTCCTTTGGCTAACTTTTCTTTTTGTTCTTTTATCAGAGATAAGATCCAAAACTTCATTTCCTTAGAAGCGTCCAAAGCCACTTGATGAGCTTTTTTATCATCACTTAGGTTTAGAAAGAGATCATAAAACTGTGTGCGTAGCCAATGCATCATGGTGGACTCTTGTGGTCCTCTCACGCCAAAATAGTCAGCGATCAGACGCACCATTACAGGGCGTACTAAGCTAGCTGCTACATCTATTTTTTCGTAAACAGACGTTTGTGCTATGATGTCGTTGGCAGCACTGCGTATATACTGCTGTATCCGCTCAAGATCATGATAGCTTACCACTTCTTGCATCAATTTCATTTCATGGTTGTGAGGTTCACCCCTATCCATACCCAAAAAGAAAGACAAATCTAATGCTTTCATTTTTGCTGCATTGACCTCAAAAATACTAAAATCACGATCCCAGTTAAGCACCTTTTTTACGGTTTCGCTTCTAGTAATAATCACCTTCTTGCCCAGTTTCATGACAGGAAAATATTTTTGAAGAAAGTGTGCTGTTCGCGAAGCAAAAGGAGATACTACAAAGGAATGATTGATACGTCTCCATATTTTGGAGCAGAAACAAATATCTTTCAATAGTTTTTTCTGATCGCACACGGGCGGACGATGCTCTTTGAAGATACGCAAGATAAACTCACCCGCAGGGCGGTTTTGAAAAGAAAGTACTACCTTTTGTACATGCTCAGGATATTGCTCTAGGCGCGCAATAGCCCCACCAAATTCTGGCGGTAAGACGAGAGGTGCCATCACTGTAGCGTAAAATATATCTACAATAGATAGCTGATCTCCAACCAAAAATGAACGACCGTCTTGAAGCAAAGCTTCCACTTCCAAGGTGATTTTTTCAATCTCTTGTAGTAGTTCTTCTGTAGTATATTGGTCTAGTTCCAAACCTTTGGCAATGGCTTTTGACATTGGTTTATAAAAAATAGTCCATACCCATCGTTCCCACCGAGGCACACCTTTGGTTACTACTGGTAGCGTTCCTTTCTTATTGGGAAGAATATTAGTGTAGATATACCTACCAACAGTTCGCCATAAGCTGTTCCAGTAGTAGTGGTACATTTCAATGGCTTTTTCTTTTTCTTGTGGGTCTTCTGGCAACAACTTACGCCCTTGACTAAGCAAAGGTGCTATATAGTCAAAAAAGCCATCCTTATCCCATGTAAGTGCATCACTACTTTTAAAGACGGGATTATTGGCGATGCCCGTTTTTTGTCCAGAAGCCTTATTAGAAGGAGCAATATGTAAGCCTGGTGCATGTACTTTGTTACGATATTTTATCCCATTTAAGTCTAAAATCCAACGCGTAACTTCGTCGGCATTACTTACCGTATTGGATACCAAAATAGGTGTTCTTTGGGAATAATTAAATTGGTTAACAATCATATTTTTAAATTTTTTATAGCAAGTCGATAGCCATTAAAGAGCTTTGAGACATGCAGTTTGTACTTTTAGAATGAGCTATGTGCTTTGGGCTATGAGCAATTAGCTCTTTTATACTTATAAGCAATAACCAATACTCCCATTATTAATTCTTCATCATACATTATTAATTAATTTACGCCACTTTCGTGGAATAAAATCCAGTCGCTTATTGAATAATCTATGCTGACGATGTTATTCTGTGGCTTACTATTCTGGATTCCTTCACTGCGTTCGGAATGACTCACGCTGTTTTTTACTATTATGCTTGATAAGATTGCTCACGCTATTGATTATTCACGTCTTTAAGTCTGTAGGTCAATACGTCCGTACGTTTTAAAATCGTAAATAGTCAATAGTCCATAAGCTTTTAGTACTTAGCTTTTTTATTTGTTTTTTGTTATTTCAAATTCACTCATA
>WTJX01000684.1 GCA_011524675.1 Cytophagales bacterium | reverse complement strand
ATTTCATTACTATATTTGTTTTTAAATTTTTTTATTGGTTCATTACCTTTCTGATTAGATTGTTTGAAATTTTTATTTTCATATAAAAAAATAATGATGACAATATAAAGAATGTATTTGTTGGGTAAAACACATGTTGCATTATGTTTTATATCAATACATTATTCTGTAGAGACGCAATGCATTGCGTCTCTACCGTGCATTGCTTCTCTACGCAAACCAGAATCATTCATTAAGCACATATACGTTCATGAGACGCTGTTTTACGCTGTGCTACGTTTTTTAGGGTTCTGTTAAAACCTGTTTTTACACCCTTTTTTTTCTCTTTTTCATATTCTATTCTACCTTTGACTCATCACCGATAAGGACAAATAAATATCTAAAAAGTACAATTTTTAATTTTTTATCTTATCCTTACTTAGTATCTTTACGTAAATTTAACGTCTAAATACTTTTCTCTTTTTTTATAATGGGGAAAATAAGATAGTAAAACGCAACATATTAGTTTGTAAAACGTCAATGATAGAGGTTAAGAGCCTAACGCTTTTTAAAACTTGGATACATAAATATATGAACACTCAAACACATAATAAACACATGAAAATGAAGTACTTTTTTAACCTGCTAATGCTAGGTTTAGTTTTTTTCTCTTCTTGTTCTGACGCAAGAAAATTTGACATCAAAAAATTTGGTGCCGTAGGAGATGGGTTAACGCTCAATACTGCTGCAATACAAAAAGCAATAGATGCTTGTCCAGCTGGTGATACTGTTTTTGTTCCTGCAGGACAATATGTTACAGGTACTATCAAACTAAAAAGCGATTTGGTTCTTTTCCTTGAAAGAGGTGCGGAGCTATTGGGTAGTTTGAACTTAGACGACTATGCTACAGACAACAAAGGAGCGATAGAAGCACCTGAGTTTAACAAATGCTTGGTGTATGGAGACGAATTGTCTCACGTAAGCATAACCGGTGAAGGAAGAATAAACGGAAGAGGATCAAAAGAACATTTCCCTATAGGCAAAAGACCAAACCTATTTGACAGACCTATGCTTATCCGTCTTGTAAAGTGTAAAAATATAAACCTTTCGGGGGTAGAGTTCAAAGATGCAGGCTCATGGTGTACACACTTGATAGAGTGTGAAGACTTGGTCATCAAAGATTTGACGATCAACAACCTTGCAAACAAAAACAATGATGGGCTTGACCTTGATAACTGTAAAAATGTACTGATAGAGGGATGTACCATTCACTCTGGTGATGACGCTATTTGCCCTAAGAGTACTACTACAGGAATGTGTGAGAATATTGTAGTGAAAAATTGTATCGCCAATAGTCATACCTCCGCATTCAAAACAGGAACATCTTCTAGAGGAGGTTTCAAAAATATTACGGTTACAGATTGTGATTTTTCGGGTACTAGAATGGGAGCAATCAAATTGTTGACTGTCGATGGCGGTATCATGGAAGATATCACCATTTCAAATATCAAAATGGATAATGTGGAAGGGCCGATCTTTATTAGACTAGGTAACAGAGGAGTGAAATATGACAAGCCAAGAACACAAGTACAAAAGAAAGATGTAGCGCCAGGTGGTGCGCCGATTGGTAGTGTCAAAAATATTCATATTTCAAATATTAAGGCTACTGTAGTAAGTGATATTCAAAAGCGTTGTGGCATCATGATAAGCGGTATCCCAGATCATTATATCGAAAACGTAACGTTAGAAAATATCGAAATCTCTTACCCAGGGGGAGGAACAGCAGAAGAAGCTAAAAATGTAATTGACGAAGACATCGCACGCTACCCAGAGCAATTCTTTTTTGGTGTATTGCCTTCATGGGGTGCTTACATACGTCATGCAAAAAATGTAACCTTCAAAAATATACAAATGAGTACTCGTGAGCCAGACGCAAGAAAAGAATTTGTGTTTGTAGACGTGATTGATTTTAAAGAGGTAGAATAACAATAGTCTTAGAGGGCCATTTGCTAACAGTGGACTTAGTCTATTGTTAGCAAATAGCCACTCTATAAACTGGCAAGCACATGGTGAATATATATAACTAACTGAATAACAAAAAGTAAGTATACCAGTCTAGCGACTAGATACTAACTACTATATACTTTTAAAAACATGAAAGCACTATTTTTCGCATTACTCTTCTTTTCTTGTCTTTCTTTTAAGGCACAGAGCAAATACCCACCTTTTAGTTGGGACAAAGTTCCTGTCTATGCGCATTTGGGTAATCTATCCAATGACTTTACAGCGACAGAGCTAGATTTTTTGGCTGAACATTTTGACTTTATCACCATAGAGAAAGGAATGGCAAAGCGCAAGCATGGTGTTACAGAAATAGGTTTTCAGAATGCCGCTACTGAAATAAAAAAAAGAAACCCCAAGGCAAAAGTGCTTTTTTATTGGAACACAACCATCAATGTAGGAGGATACAAAGCATGTCAAAATTTCCCTAAAGAAGGGGTTTTGCGCGGTAATGATGGTAAGGAAGTCAATATTTTTGGGGCAAATACCTTCTATGATTATACCGTATCAGGTGTGTCTTCTTGGTGGTCAGATGCTGCCAAGCAATCCGTGTCCCTCTCTTCTGATGGGATTTTTGCCGACGCTATCAATAAGTTTAACAACAATAACCGCAGAAAGGTATTGGGTGTAGAAAAAATAGATAAGCTCAATGCCGGCTTACTCAATACGCTTAGAGATACAAAAAATAAATTAGGAAACAATAACCTCATCATCCAAAATGGGCTGAAATATTATGAAAAGGAGTCTATAGGGCTAAAGTCAATAAATATTACTGATGGGGCTATGATAGAACACTTTGTTACTGCCGAAGGTGGAGACAAAGAGCATATTGCTCATAATATAGAATCATTAATCAAAGGAGGGAAGCAGGGGAAGGTTATGGTTTGTAAAGCATGGCCTAGCTTTGACTGGAGAGACAAAGACTTTATTAAAAGTAAAACATACGAGCAGTTGGCACAAATAGCCAAAGACGAAATCACCTTTCCTTTGGCATGTTTTTTAGTCGCAGCACAAAAATACAGCTACTTCTGCTATACATGGGGTTATCAAAACAATACAGGTACATACAACTGGTACTCAGAGCTAGACAAGCCATTGGGTAAGCCTCTAGGTGATGCCAAAAGAAATGGATGGGTCTATACAAGAGAGTTTGCCAATGCTTCTGTCTTTGTAGACATAGAACATACCAAAGCCAAGATAGACTGGAAATAATAATGGTATCCATTCGGTAAACCACGTATTGAGTTTTAGTTTTTTTTTGATAGATCGCGCCACAAATTTAGTGGATAAAGCTTTTAGCTCTTAGCTAAAAAAAAATACGGTTAAAATACTTTGAAAAATAGACGAAAGTCAATGAACGATTGACTATAGACTATAAACTCATTACCAAAAAAGCTAACAGCTAATATCTAATAGTCAAAAGCTCATGAGAATTGAAACGTGCTTAACCGAACAGAAATAAATAATGTAACAAATATGATAAATTTTTTATACAGAAGAGTATCTCTGTGCATATTCATAGTACTTACAATGTCAGGCGTATATGCTCAAAACACCTTTGAGTCGTATGATGATGAAAAAAAAGCACCCAAAACATTTGAAGAAATGTGGGCTGGCTATGATCCACGCAAAG
>WTJX01000562.1 GCA_011524675.1 Cytophagales bacterium | reverse complement strand
ACTTTATATTTATCATCTAACAATAACAAGTCTCTTGCTTGTGTGCTTGGGTTACAACTTACATATACTATACGCGAAGCTTCTATATTGAGTAATTGTGTTACTACATCTTGATGCATGCCTGCTCGTGGCGGGTCTGTAATGATGACCTCTGGCTTTCCGTTTTCTGAAATAAAATCTTCTGTAAAGATATCTTTCATATCTCCAGCGTAGAAAGACGTATTTTCAATATTGTTCAACTGACTATTGGCCTTAGCATCTTCTATCGCCATTTCTACATATTCTATACCTACTACTTTTTTTGCGTTCTTAGCTACAAAGTTTGCAATAGTGCCTGTGCCTGTGTACAGGTCATAGACTGTCTCATGAGGCTGTATGTTTGCCATGGCTCTCGTTTTTTGGTACAAAACAAGTGCTTGCTCACTATTTGTCTGAAAAAAAGATTTAGGTCCTATACGGAAGTTTAAGTCTTCCATTTGCTCTTCTATGTACGTTTTTCCTTTGACACAAATGATATCCAAATCAAAAATGGTATCATTTTTCTTTTGATTTTCAACATAATTCAGAGAAATGACCTTATCAAACTTGTCTCCTAGCTCTTCTAATAATATACCTATTTCTTCTGTATGGTTTTTGACACATAAGATCACCATCCATTCTCCTTTGTTGGTATTTCTTAGGATAAGGTTTCGTAGGTTACCTGTATGGTCTGAAAGCTTATAAAATGGTATGGCTAACTCTTTGGCTCTATCCCTCACAAAGTTTCGTATTTGGTTGGAATAATCGTCTTGAAGGTAACAATGATTGATGTCTAGTACTTTGTCGAAACGTCCTGGTATATGAAAACCTAGCCCGTCCCTAGAGATGTTTTCTTCTGAGTTTTTTATTTCATCATCTGTAAGCCAACGTTGGTTGGTGAAGGTAAACTCTAGTTTGTTTCTATAATATATTGTTTTTGCAGAGCCTATAATGGGATTGATAGTAGGAAGCTCTATTTTCCCTATCCTTTGCAAAGCATCTTCTATTTGTTTGGCTTTGGCTTCTATTTGCATGTCGTAAGATATATGTTGCCACTTGCAGCCTCCACAGAGGCCAAAGGCATCACAAAAGGGATCAAGGCGCACTGACGATGGCGTATGTAACGTTTGTATGACGGCTTCTTCAAAACTCTTTTTCTTACGTACTACTCTCAAATCTGCTACATCACCCGGTGCAGCATAGGGTACAAATACCACTTTCTGCTCTTCCTTATAAACACATTTTCCCTCTGCTGCCATTGCTCCAATGGTAGCATTGAGAATCATCCTATTTTTCTTTCTTCCCATAGTACCGCAAATATAGTAGAAGAAGACATTGGTCATGCGATGACACCGAAAAATATCATATTTCAGTTTTGATAACAATAAATTAAATGGCTAATCTTTCTAATGTATTATTACATAAAAGCGGTTAGCTGGCTATTAACTTTTTCCAAAATTCATCACTTATCTCATTCATTTCTTAATTACTTTAATTTTTTAATTTCTCTCCTATATAGGTAAAAATAAACAACTCCCCACATACTGGCTTGTTGCTTACATCTATGCTTTAGCATAGCCTATTGAAAAGCTGGAAGTCTGGCTCTTCTACACACAAAGCCAATAAATCTTCGCCAAATTGGGCGCAATAATCAGATTGATAGTGTATCTCTTCTGCGGCGTCATCAG
This sequence comes from Cytophagales bacterium, assembly GCA_011524675.1. Classification (GTDB taxonomy): domain Bacteria; phylum Bacteroidota; class Bacteroidia; order Cytophagales; family JAAEPT01; genus WTJX01. The sequence goes on along the minus strand of WTJX01000562.1, from coordinate 1,971 downwards.
CAAAGCTCATGACGTGTATAAACTCACAAGGATTTTCTTCGTCTTGAAAACTATGATACAGTAGTGTACCTTCTTCGTTATCGTGTACCTTTTTTACAAAGTCTCTTATCAGAACCAAAGCCTTGTCAAGGGATGCTTTTTTAACTTCAAACTTTACTAAAGTAGATTGCATATGTTATCTATTTGTGTCTTGTCTATAAAGAACCAAATTAGAAAAGTTTTTTATAACATTCGTGTTAGGGCATGATTTTATTCCACGAAAGTGGCAGACAAGAGAAAAGATTAAAGATTAAAGATTAAAGAGGAGTGTTGTGTGAATTGGTAGAGTAGTAGAGCTTTATTGAAAAGTACAAAGTACTACGATTTTGATTTACGATTTGATGATTGACTATTAATCATTTTATAGTAAAGCAAAAGCTAAATTGCCGTCTAATAGTACTAAGTATAAAGTACCAAGTACCAAGAGAAAAGAAGCATTAAAAAAAGCTAGTAGGCTATTTTTAGTACTTTGATAGTTCAAAAAGATAGTCTTATTCTTTGTACTTCGTGCTTTGTACCTTGTACTTAATACAGACTTTTGTAAAAAGCTGGATATTACTATTTTATGTAAACTAGCTTTTTATCTACTATAATAAGTAAGACTTACACAGTTCTTGGGATAGTGTCTAATATTATATACTTGATTGGAACGATCACAAGTAAAGCATTTCACATCACTTTATCTTTTCATATTCATCCAGTAATATCGCTTCATGAATAATCTCCTTTAGCTGTTGTTTTGGGATTTCGGCAAGGGAAGTAAACTCAATACTTGACACTTGTTTTCTACCTTTACTTTCCAGTAAACCTTGTTGGTTAGAAAGTTTATTTCCTTTGGTAAACGCTAACTCTACTACACCATTTCTTTTTGGATTTTGATAACAAATCCAACTTTTATAATCATAAAAAGGAATTTTATAACGTATCTTATCAATCAAATTAAACTCTTTTATGAGAAGATGATGTAAGTATAACATCACCTCTTGTTGTTTACCTTCATACTGGTATATAAAGCTTTCTACTGTAATCATTTCGTTTACAAAAAATCACTTTCCGACATACTCTCTTTTGGTATAAGCGTCATATAGCATATAAACCCCAATAGCAGAAACTACATGTTTGATGGTGTGTCCACTGATGATATGCAAAGCATGGTGTATTTGATGATCATAATGCTCACACAGTTTGGCCAAAAAGTAAGAAAGAAAAAGCAACCAATAACCTTTAGTCATAGTATATCTTGACTCAAAAGTTAACATAATGATAGGCACAGCTACCATAGGATAAAATTGTACAAGGGCATAAAATCTTAAATCATCAAAAACTACCCAATACATAACTGATGATAGACCTATGAGTAGGAATGGAAAAACAAGCTTTTTCCCTAAATCGAGCGATATAAATTCACTGATAATGATAGATACTATTGACATGAAGGCCAGTGTCATGGGCAATCTATCCCATACCAATGTAGCATTATTGGGGTTCCAGTGATAATAAGAAGAACCAAAAGCTATCAATATCATACTACAAAAGAATATAAAATATTGTTTTGATTTGATGCTATACTTTCGCAGACCCAATACCCCCACTATAAGGTAGGGAAAATTGGAAACAACATTCCAAAAGTTTGGAATACCAAGCCAAGGTTTTGCGTCGCTAAAACAATGATATGCTTCATCTTGTTTGATTACGTCGCTAATGCTTATGCCTATAATGGCTACTACTGCAAAAAATGATAAAAGGTAAATACCTATCTTATTCTTTCGATTCATATTCAACTATTTACTATGTTTTATGAATTTTCAGAAGGCTTTGCAAAACCATCTTTTGCACTTATTCTGCGTTATACAAAATTTTAAAATCCTCATTTACAATCAGTAAACTGTGGTTTTAAAATTTTGAAAGCCTTGACTAAGCACAAAACCTTAG
>WTJX01000275.1 GCA_011524675.1 Cytophagales bacterium | reverse complement strand
ATCTTTTTCCCATCTATCGTTCTATTGTTCAACACAATGCTCATCTCATTTACAATTTCTCTACTTGCTAAAATACATATTTCAAAATCTTGATTATTATTGTTAGTAGGCCAGTTTACATATCTTGAAAAAAAATTCAATAGCGTAGCTTGATGCTTATAATTCTGAGAGAATAATTGAACATTTAATAAAAATAAAAGCAATATGGAATAAATGTATCTTAGCATAAATAATCCCCTACTTAACTTATTTAGTGCATACTAAAAAAAGCTTTTTGAAGTGATACGTCTCATTTGAAAGCCAAGTATTTAAACTTCTTACTATACGAGACTAAAAGTTTTATCTTTTTGGCTTCATACCAAGATCATTGTTTACTTTCATGAGTTATTTGAGAAATATAGCAGGGGGGTAGTTAACTAGAAAATAACAAAGAAAAAACAGTTATATAAAGCAATTGTTTTTTATACGCTCTAACACCTATACTGCCAAAAAATGACAACCAATTTTAAAACTAATTCCTAAAACTATAATTTATCTTAATGAAACACAATTTTAATGTTCCATATTTAATAAAGAAAATATAATAACTTTTTGCATCGTAGATGTCAACGCGTTTTTTAAAATACTATACTACCCACATAGAAGACCAAGGTTAGTTCTTGGTCTTACAGAAAGGTTTTTGAAATCACCATCATAAAAGAGGTATCATTACCTCTTTTTCTTTTTGGAGTTACTTTTAGAAGACTGGGCAGGTTCTTCTTCTTCAACTTTTATAGCTTCTTCTTTAGGTGTTTCTGCTTGGGTTAATGCTTGTAGATTACCTTTTGCAAGCACAAAATCTGCTTGAATTTTTAATGCTTCCTCAAATTGAACTTTTGCCATATCCAACTTTCCCAATTCTTTGTATAATACTCCTTTCATATTGATGGCAGCTGCCTTCAACACCACTTCTTGTTGCTGCCCTCTCTGACCTATGGTCATGGCTACCTTTTGTTCGTTAGCTTTTGGATCTGCTAATATCTTACCGATAGACAACTCACACTCTCCTACTCTTTTTAACTGATACTGTAAAGAAGCTACTTGATACAAATGATAAACATTTTTGGTTTTTGCATAAAGTTTTTCATAATCATCTAAAGCTTCTTTAGAATAGCCTAAAGCAGACTCAGAAACTGCCTTAATCTCCAAAGCAGAAATCTTTGAAGGATCTTTGTCTAATATCTCGTTAGTTACCAAAATACTTTGGACATAGGCTTGAGATTGAAAATAAAGAATTGCTAAAGTATCCTTCAAAAAAGTATTTTCTGGTTTTAAAGCCAACATCGTAAAAAGCGCGTTCTTGGCTACTCCCAAATCACCGTATTTAACTGATTTTTTATAAATCTGTTCTTGTATGGCATAATCATTTTGAGCATTAACTTTTATAGTAATAAGAGCTAAAATAAGGGTAATAGTTTTAATCAGTTTCATGTATTTATATACGTTTTACGTTATAGGTTTTAAGTTTTACGTTATAAGCATTGTCTTGTAAGTTAGACTCAACTTTCAACATACTCGTTTCATTAGTTTAAAAGTATCTAGTCGTTAGACTAAATACTAACTACTAGAAAATTATTTTATTGAATGTTTTGTTAAGATAAATGCCGCTTTAAACATTAGATCTTTAACATTCGACATATTGATTTCAAATATTTATATATGTGTTTTACCTTGATAATATTACAATTTCAAATACGACAAGAATCCATTCCACGAAAGTGGAAAAACAAAAAAGAAACTAGTCTGTACGTTATAAAAAAATAAATAACGAATCATTCATTCCTTAATTGTTTATTTTTTTAATTTCTTCATTCTATAAAGCACTATCCTTCCAATCCAAACGACACTCCATTATTAATTCTTCATTATTCATTAAGTTTCGCCACTTTCGTGGAATAAAATCCAGCTATTAATGTCAAAAAATAAAAAGACAAAGAATAAAATTTCGCAATATTAATTATTCTAAACTAAGGAGTCAAGTTTTGAACCTTTTTCAAACCTAATTGCTCTCCTTTTTTTAATAAATAATGATATGCTTCTTGAAAGTTGTTACTTATTTCGCCATCTAAAATAGCTTCCCGTATAGCTTTTTTGATCTCTCCTACCTCTTTAGAAGGTTGCAAAGCATATACTTTCATAATATCTTCTCCAGAGATAGGAGGTTGAAAATTACGAAGCTTATCTTTTTCTTCTACCTCTTTAAGCTTACGATCTACTACATCAAAATTATGAAGGTATTTCTTTACTTTATGATGATTTTTGGACGTAACGTCTGCCCTACATAGCTTCATCAAATCTTCTACATCATCACCAGCTTCAAATAATAACCTTCTAATTGCAGAGTCTGTAATCTCCTCTTTAACCAGTGCAATAGGGCGTAAATGGAGCTTCACCAACTTTTGCACATAACGCATTTTTTCGTTCATGGGAAGCTTCATCGTTCTAAAAATACCACCTACCATACGTGCACCTTTGTCTTCATGACCGTGAAATGTCCAACCTACTTTCTTATCAAAACGCTTTGTTCTTGGCTTGGCAATATCATGCATAATCGCTGCCCAACGCAACCATAGATCATCTGTAACCTTGGTGATATTGTCTAATACTTGCAGCGTATGATAAAAATTATCCTTATGAGACTTACCATTAATAGTTTCTACGCCATGCAGTGCTACCATTTCTGGAAAAATAAAATGTAGCAGTCCAGACTGGAAAAGCAAATTAAACCCGTAAGATGGAGGGTTTGAAAGTACTATTTTATTTAACTCATCCGAAATTCTTTCTTTAGATACAATATTGATTCTTTCGGCATTTCGTTGAATAGAAGAAAAGGTATCTGGCTCAATATCAAAACCTAGTTGTGAAGCAAAGCGAATAGCACGCATCATCCTTAATGGGTCATCACTAAAGGTAATGTCAGGATCTAAAGGGGTGATGATAGTTTTAGACTTTAGGTGTGATATACCGTCAAAAGGATCTACCAGTTGACCAAAATTGGCTTTGTTTAGGCTTATGGCTAAGGCGTTGATCGTAAAATCCCTTCTATTTTGATCGTCTTCCAACGTACCATCTTCTACCGTAGGTTTACGAGAGTCTTCTCTATAAGACTCTTTTCTTGCTCCCACAAACTCTAGTTCCCAGTCTGCGGTCTTAATCATGGCAGTACCAAAATTCTTAAAAAAAGAAAAAGAACAGTTCTCCTCCCCTATTTGCTCTCTGACAGCTTGTGCCAAGGCTATACCACTCCCTATACATACAAAGTCTATATCCTTGGAAGGTCTTTTCAAAATAAGATCACGTACAAAACCGCCTACTACATAAGCCTCAAGACCTAAGCTTTGAGCTGCATCAGATACTTGTTGAAAGATATGATCTTTACTAAGGTAAGATTCAAATGAAACCACTATACTCTATTTAAATACAAAAAATCTGAATCAATAACTAATTTATTAGATGCGGGAAATAGCTCATCAGAAGCCAATGATGCCATACCTATGCCTAACCTATTTCCTTTAGCATCAACTATTTTTACAATATCTTCAACCTCAAAACTTTCATTCACTGTCACTATTTGATTTGAATAAAGATTCATTTTACCTTCTGTCAATAAGCTTTCGACAGTAAGCTCATCTACTTCTATAG
>WTJX01000342.1:2554-3681 GCA_011524675.1 Cytophagales bacterium | reverse complement strand
CTTCTACGGTTACACGGAGGTTATTCTCTTCGACCACTTGATTTCCGTAACCCGTCATTGATTTAAGCATAAATTTTGTTTTAATTCAACAAAAAATGAATACATTTGCGTTTCAATAAGATTCAAAGTAATTCTTATTTTATTGAAAAACCTAATAAGTAGGCATACAAAAATGACGACAGAACAAAATAGCTGTTTTTGTGATAAAGATTTTTGAATAACTGCTTCCGATGATGCGATAGATTTGTATATTTGCATCGATTTTATGAACGCCCAGGTGCTGGAATTGGTAGACGGGCACGGTTGAGGGCCGTGTGCACTATGTGCGTGAGGGTTCGACTCCCTCTCTGGGCACAACAAAGCCAACTTACTTGTTATGAGTGAGTTGGCTTTTTTTGTTTTCGACCTTCCAAACTACCACAATAATGATAACTTACTATATATAGGTTAGCTTTTTACTTTTCATATGACATTTCACCAAACATCAACCAGTCGACAAGTGAAGTTCATTTCTTTTTTATTTGAGAACAAACCCAAAAAATCTTTAACCTTCACTTATTTCAGTTAAACATTCCGTTTAACTAACAAACTCACACCCCTATACTTTAGCATTCTTGTAGAATACTAATAAAAAAATTGGATCATAAATATTTTACCAATAAATTCGATCCCATAACATTCTACAAAAAAAATGAAAGAATCATATAAATACTTAGCCTCTTTGAGTTGTATATTTTTAACAATAATCAATATCAAAGCTCTTAATCCGCCAAGTTTAACATCTCCTTCCAACAATGCAAACATTCAAACGGGTAATACATTTGACTGGTATTCCGTCTCAGGCACTAGTTTCTATGAGCTCGAATTAGACACTTCTTCTTCATTTAACTCTTCAGTTAAGAGAGTTTTTAAAAGAACGTATACCTCCTCTAATTCTTACAGCAATGACACTGAGCAATATGTTTCCGACCTGTATTTTGGTGAGAAATATTACTGGAGAGTGAGGTGTGTTAATAGTGTCGAAACATCTGATTGGTCTGAGGTTAGAACAGTGAATACTAATAACAGCCTATCTCTAGACTCTCCGGCTAATAACACTAACATTCAAACAGGACATACATTTGACT
>WTJX01000342.1:0-2454 GCA_011524675.1 Cytophagales bacterium | reverse complement strand
GGTGTATTAATGCTGTCGATACATCTGATTGGTCTGAGGTTAGAACAGTGAATACTAATAACAGCCTGTCTCTAGACTCTCCGGCTAATAACACTAACATTCAAACAGGACATACATTTGACTGGTATTACCATCGAGGAGTAGACTTTTATGAGTTCGAATTAGACACTTCTTCTTCATTTAACTCTTCAGTTAAGAGAGATTTTAAAAGAACATATACCTCCTCTAATTCTTACAGCTATGACACTGAGCAATATGTTTCCGACCTGTATTTTGGCGAAAAGTATCACTGGAGAGTGAGGTGTATTAATGCTGTCGATACATCTGATTGGTCTGAGGTTAGAACAGTGAATACGCTAGATTATGTAACGCTAAATAGCCCTTCGAATAACTCCGTAAACATTTCTCACAATGGTCTTAACCTTGATTGGTATGCACATACTGGAGTAGATTCGTATCAAGTGGAATGGGATATTGACCCTGACTTTAACACAGCTTCACTTCAGAAAAAACAAAAAGCCTATATTAATTCATCAAGCGGTAATAGTGATACCTATGAAAACACAGGTATCATTCAAGACAACTTAACTTACTTTTGGCGAGTAAGGGCAATAAATGCGGTTGATACATCCTCTTGGACTACAAGGACTTTCTCTACTGGACCAAAAATTATTTATTCTAAAGATGTTGATGATCAATATATTTATTTTGTTAAATCTAATGGTGGAAACGATAGTAATGATGGAAATAGCTGGTCAAATGCTTTCGCTACAGTTCAAAAAGCAATAGACCTTGCTACAGCAGAAGATACTATTGTAATAGCAAAAGGAACTTATTACCCTAGTAAGCAAGTAGACTTTAATAATAGTGGTGGAAGTGACCCAAGAGAAGCAACATTTCAAATCCCTGATAGTGTCTTAATCTTAGGTAGCTTTGCTGGAAACGAGACTATTTCTCAGTCATCTATTGATAGTAGAGATTTTGTATCTAATGAGACCATTTTAAGTGGTGATTTTAATAATGATGACAACTATACCCTTACATACAACCCTACAAGTATCAGTATAATTAACGCTTCAATTGACGAAAATGCACTTCATGTACTATATACCTTGAATGTTAGTAATCAAACTGTGATTGATGGTTTAACTATTACAGGTGGTGTTGCTACATACTCAGATAATTGGGGGGATAGAGGCGCCGGCTTATTAAATAGATCTAGTAATGGAAAATCTAACCCTGTTATTATGAACGTGACTTTTATTAGAAACTATGCTTCCTATAGCGGTGGGGCCATTTTAAATCATGGATCGTCCAGTGAAGCTTCTTTAAAAATCAATAATTGCATGTTTAAAGAAAATATATCTTCTAATAGAGGGGGGGCAATAGAAAACCATAGTACTACATCCGATTCTTATGCTAGCTTAGATATTTCAAACTCTATTTTTGAACATAATACATCTGACTACGCTGGTGCGTTATATAATGATGGAAGAACCTCTGGTCACTCTCAAATTACGTTGAACAACTGTATTTTTAATGGGAATAGAGCCACTAGCTATGGGGCTGTCGTTAGAAACTACGGTGTTGATGGCACAAGTAATCTATCTATCTATAATTGCACTTTTCACAATAATAATTCTTATAATGAAGGAGGTTCTTTAGCTCTAACTGGAAATAGTCAAACAACTATTCGAAACTCAATCTTTTGGAACAACCAAAGCTCTAACGGTAAATCTTGGTATAACCAAGATGGAAGTACAGTAAATGTAGCCTATACTCTAGTACCAGAGTCTAACTCTTCATCACTAGCAAGCAACACTACAGTAGGAAGTGGGATGATTTATAACACAGATCCGTTATTTACAGATGTAACCAATCATGATTTCACATTAATGTCAAATTCACCCGTAATAGATGTAGGGAATAACACAGATGTCACTTTATCTACAGATTTAGGTGGTGAAACAAGAATAACAAATACTACCGTTGATCTTGGTGCTTATGAATATTCAAGCATTACAAATGCTGACAATAATTTATATGCTGAGTTAGTATCTGAAACATATCCTAATCCTTTTCAAAATTGGATTAAAATAGATTTACACGAAAATTTAAATAATATTGAAGTAAAGCTGATAGATCAAACAGGAGCTACGGTTCTTAATAATTACCTTGAACAAGCGAATACTATAGAAATCAACACTGCTTCTATACGCTCAGGAGTATATATTTTACAAATAACATCTCAAAGCAAAAGTGGAAGTATAAAACTCATCAAGTAGTATAGAAAAAGCATACCGTTTTTCAACGGTATGCAAAACCTCTAATAGCACTTGTTTTAAAGAAAAAGAGTTCGAATGGAAGGCAAAAAAGGCTCACCTTTAAAGACATCCAAACGAGATACTCTTTTTTGCTTTTACCACACATATTTCTTTTTACCTCACTTCAAAC
>WTJX01000055.1 GCA_011524675.1 Cytophagales bacterium | reverse complement strand
ATTTAGACTTTTTTTGTTTGAAACGAAAAATCTATGATTTCATCTAGTTGAAAGATCATTTTCTTTGCATAGTAGTAGTCTAGGTTGAAATGAAACAAACAGCAGACGAGAAATCTTGTTTTGCAGTCCGTCATTAAAACAAGGTTAATCACTCTCGGTTACCAAAGATCACTAAAAAACGATTTGATAGTATGATTATTTTCACCCATCTACCTATTAACGAAAAATTATATAAACTATTTTCTCCACATCATTATTTTTTTAATTCTACAAAGCTTACTTTTATTTCAAGAATTATATTAAGAGCAGCTTTAAACATGCCTTTAATCATGAATGATACCAAAAAGTATCATATTTCATTCTTAGAGTAGGCGGACAAAAATAAATTATAAGAAGACTTTTTGTTTCTCTATCTATAACTATCAAAACTTATTTTACCCTAACACAATCTTACACATATGAATAACCCTTTGCTTACTAGCTTTTCGACACCTTTTGAGGCGATACCTTTTGATGATATAAAGAACGAACATTTCTTACCTGCTTTGAAAGAAGCTATAGCACAAACTAAAAACGAAATAAAAGAGATCACTACGAACAAAGAGCAAGCCACTTTTGAAAATACCATAGAAGCATTGGAGTATGCAGGTGAGCTTGTAGGCTTGATCTCTGGTATTGCCTTCAATTTGAACTCCTCTGAAACCTCAGATGAGTTGCAGGCGATCACCAAAGAAATGGCGCCTATCCTTTCAGAACACCATAATGATATATTGCTAAACGAATCGCTTTTTGAAAGAATAGAAAGCGTATATATTTCCAAGCCTAGCTTGGCAGGTGAGCAAAGCAGATTATTAGAAAAGGCATATAAGAGTTTTGTACGCAATGGTGCAAAACTAGGCGCAACACAAAAAGAGAGACTGAGAGAGATAGACAAGCAATTATCTCAACTAGGGTTAGAGTTTGGCGAACATACGCTCAATGAGATGAATAGCTATGAGCTACGCCTAAAAGATGATGCTGCTTTGAAGGAAATGCCTTCAAATATTTTGGAAGGAGCAAAAGAGCTTGCCAAAGAAAAAGAGTATGAAGGTTATATTTTTACTTTACACTATCCTAGTTATGTGCCATTCATGACATACTGTACCGATAGTGATTTAAGAAAAGAGTTATTTCTTGCCTCAGGTTCAAAAGCATTCAAAGGAGATGAAAATGACAATCAAGAGATTATAAAAACCCTTGTCAACCTTAGACTAGAAAGAGCTAACTTATTAGGCTATGATACTCATGCTCACTATGTTTTGGAAAACAGAATGGCACAAAGTGCAGAAAAAGTAAATCACTTTTTGCAGGATATCTTGACCAAAGCTAAACCATTTGGCATAAAGGAATTGGAAGAGCTTACAAGCTTTGCACAAGAGCAGGAAGATGTAAAGGAGTTAAATGCTTGGGATATGAGTTATTATTCAGAAAAACTCAAAAAGCAAAAGTTTGACGTCAATGACGAATTGTTGAAGCCATACTTCCAGCTAGAAAAAGTAATTGACGGAGTCTTCACGACTGCCTCAAAACTATTTGGCATTACGTTCAAAGAAAGAAATGACATCCCTGTATATCACAAAGATGTGATAGTATATGAGGTGAGCGACGAAAATGAAAATTTGGTAGGACTGTTTTATGCCGATTTTTTCCCTAGAAAGGGAAAACGATCAGGAGCATGGATGACTAGTTTTAGAGGGCAGTCCAATACGCAAGGACAAAACAAGAGACCTCACGTATCTATCGTTTGTAATTTTACCAAGCCTACTTCTAGCCAACCTTCTTTATTGACTTTCAACGAAGTAACCACTTTGTTTCATGAGTTTGGACATGCATTACATGGGCTCTTGGCAGATACGCAGTACGAAAGCCTATCAGGCACCAACGTCTATTGGGACTTTGTGGAACTTCCTTCGCAGGTGATGGAAAACTGGTGCTATGAAAAAGAATGTTTAGACCTTTTTGCAGCACATTACCAAACGGGGGAAAAGATACCTGAAGAGCTTATCCAAAAAATAAAAGAGAGCGCAAGTTTTATGGAAGGCGTCGCTACATGTAGGCAACTAAGCTTTGGCATGTTAGATATGGGTTGGCACTCTCTCACAACACCATTTGAAGGAGATGTAAGTACATTTGAACATGAAGCAATGAGTCCTGCTCTTCTTTACCAACGTCCGCAAGGTGTCAATATGAGTTGTGCCTTTTCACATATCTTTGCAGGTGGTTATTCTTCTGGCTATTATTCATACAAATGGGCAGAAGTGTTGGACGCTGATGCTTTTGAACTCTTTTTGGAAAAAGGAATCTTTGACCCACAAGTTGCTCAGAGTTTCAAAGAGCATGTACTTTCCAAAGGTGGTACAGAGAACCCTATGGAGCTATACAAGCGTTTCAGAGGTGCAGAGCCAAAAGTAGAAGCATTGCTCAAAAGAGCAGGCTTAGTATAGTTAGGGATGATGTATAAGGTCGAATGTCAAAGGTCTAATGTGGCGTTAATATAGTAAAGCAAAAACTAAATTACTGCTGAATAGTACAAAGTATAAAGTACCAAGTACCACGATAAGGAAAACATTTAAAAAAGATAGTGTGCTAACTTTTTAGTACTCAAACAACTTAAAAGAACCCATTCTTTGTACTTTGTACCTTGTACTTAATAAAGACTTTTGTGAAAAGCAAAATAATCGAATTTTAATGTAAACTATCTTCTTATCTACTATACCGACAGATAGGGCTGAAGCGTTAAGAAAATAGACATTAGTCTATTTTTAGGGAAGAGCCAGCATGCGGGGGGATCATGATTAAAAACTCAAAGCCCATAGCTCATTTTCCAAGGCTTTTTCAACTTGAATACATGAACACACAAACACTCGAACACATTTTATAACACATGACCGTAGATGTTTTGATCCCTGCCTTCAATGAAGAACAAGCCATAGGCAAAGTCATTGGTGAAATTCCTGCTGAGTTAGTACAAGAAATCATAGTAATAGACAACGGCTCTACAGACGGTACTGTCATAGCAGCTAGGAAAGCAGGCGCAACCGTAATAGAAGAAAAGCAAAAAGGTTATGGGGCAGCCTGCCTAAAAGGTCTATCTTATTTGTCATCCAAATCACAAGACGAACTACCCGATGTCGTTGTATTTTTAGATGGCGATTACTCAGATTATCCTGCGCAAATGAATTTATTGCTTGCCCCCATACATAAAGGCGATGCCGTACTGGTCATAGGTTCGAGAGCGTTAGGGAAGAAAGTCAAAGGCTCTATGACGATCCCACAGAGGGTAGGTAATTGGATAGCGACACATATGCTTTATTTTCTTTACGGAGAGCGGTTTACAGACCTTGGTCCATTTAGAGCGATAAAATATGATAGTCTCAAACGGCTCAATATGCAAGATCAGAACTTTGGTTGGACAGTAGAGATGCAACTCAAAGCAGCAAAAATGAAAATGCCATGTGCCGAAGTAGCGGTTGACTACAGAAAAAGAATAGGAAAGTCAAAAATCTCTGGTACGCTTAAGGGAGCTGTGTCAGCAGGAGTTATCATTATAAAAACATTATTGAAATACAGATAGATGGTCATCACAATCATTGTCCTTTACCTAGCAGCACTGCTATTTGTCTTTTTCTACAGTCTCACTCAGCTAGATTTGAT
>WTJX01000046.1 GCA_011524675.1 Cytophagales bacterium | reverse complement strand
GCTCTAAGTTTCCTTTGAGGTTACTTGCTATTACTACTTTGCTCATAGCCATGGCTTCTTTTATTACGCCAGAAGAGCCTTCTCCCTTTACAGAAGGGACTACCACTACCGAGGCTGAATGATAGAAGTCGCTTACATTTGTCTGCTGACCATAAAAGTGGATCTTATGGCTTAGAGAAAGCTTTTGTGTGATGTTATGTAATATTTTTTCTAGCTTACCACTTCCTACGATGTGCAGGTGTACATTATCTTTACTTATTCTGTTGAAAGCATTAAAGAGTATTTCTATGCCTTTTTGCTGATCTAATGCTCCAACAAAAAGGATGTGCTGACACTTCGGGTCAAATGAGGGGATCTTCTTAGGGTTAGCCAGTTCTGTTAAGTCCATGCCACTGTGTATGGTATGGCAATTTTTGAAGTGTTGCTGTAGGTAAGTCGTGATTTCTTGGCTTACACCTACATGAGCGTTGATGTGTCTGTATTTGCCTAACCTAGAGCTTAATTTGATAGGGTAGGAGACCCTACGCGTAGCTAGTTGAAGGTAGTTTTTGAAATGACGACTGTAAGCTATGGATTTACTATCGTGGTAGTGTATGAGGTCTGGTTGTAGTGTCGTCACCTGTGCGCTAAGATCATTTAGTACGTTTGTGTCAAAGCCATAGCAATGGTTGGTTTCTCTGCGTTGAGTTTCTTTGTACAATAGTCCTGTTTTGTTTACTAGAAGGTAGCTTTCTAGCTTATGTTGAAGTAAGCCTTCATGAAGAAATAAGCTTTGCTTTTGCCCTCCTCTGTACTGAGATTCAGCTCCTATATGAAGAATACGCACGTTAGTATAATTGATTTTTTCAGTTTCAAATAACGTCATAATGAACTAGGCAAACAAATCTAGCAGGTTAAACTTTAGAGCTTATTTTTATTTACATATTTATTACTAAAAAAGTTAATAGCTTATTAGGAGCAAGGCATACTTTATCAAATGCTACTATTATAACCTACTTCACTATGCTGTTTTTCTTTAAAAAATGTTTAATTTTAACATCCTATTTTAAGCCTGTCCAAGATGACTGACAAAGAATTTAAGAAAGCTAAAGACAAAGAATACGAAAAGGAGTTTCTGCCACACATAGATGCGGTGTATAACTTTGCTTATCGTCTTACTTTCGATGAAGAGGAGGCAAATGATTTGGTGCAAGAAACCTATATGAAAGCTTATCGTTTTTTTGATTCGTACGAGAAAGGAACTAAGGCAAAAGCTTGGCTGTTCAGAATACTGAAAAATAGTTTCATCAATATCTACAGGAAAAAAAGTAAGCAGCCTAGCAAGGTTGATTATAGTGAAGTAGAGGATTATTACAACTCGGATAATACTCAACTGGAGCATACTGTAGATTTGAGACAAGAAACAGTACAAAATATGATGGGGGACGAGATTACTAATGCGCTCAATTCCTTAGCCGTAGATTTTCGTTCTATCATTATTCTTTGTGATTTGGAAGGTTTTACCTATGAAGAGTTGTCCAAGATACTAGATATACCCATAGGTACGGTACGCTCAAGACTGCACAGAGCAAGAAATTTATTGAAAGTAAAACTACAAGAATACGCAAAAAAGAGAGGATACAAATCGTAGAGAAATGTTAGATAATAATTCATTTGATAAGGAAGACAAGGAAGATGCGTTTTTGAAAATGAAAACGTGTGATAAAGAAAACTGCCTTGAATGCAAAGAAATCATACATTTGATTGTAGATTGTGAGGCTTGCGATGAGCAGATGACTCGTTTCAAGGAAACAATTTCCCAATGTAAAGATTGCTTAGATTATTTTAATAACCACAAGAACATCTTAGGTATTATAAAAGAAAAAGCGGGACGCAAATGCTGTCCTGAAAATGTAACTACAGCTATCTTAGATTCTATCAAAGAAATACACGTATAACTATTATGCCCGAAAAACTTATTATTTTTAGTGCTCCTTCTGGTTCAGGAAAAACCACTATTGTCAACCAACTTATGAAAAGCTTTCCAAACTTGGGCTTTTCTATTTCTGCCACCACTCGCAAAGCGAGAGAAGGAAAAGAAGTTCATGGTAAAGATTATTATTTCTTGACCGAAGAAGATTTTCAGTCTAAAAAAGAAAAAGGCGAGTTTGTAGAGTGGGAAGAGGTCTATCAAGGCATATCCTACGGTACCTTACGTTCAGAGATAGAGCGTCTATGGTCAGAAGGCAAAGATGTGCTTTTTGACGTAGATGTCAAAGGTGGCATGAAACTCAAAGAGTATTATGGCGATGCAGCATTGTCTATTTTTGTCAAAGCTCCCTCTATCGATGCCATCAAAGAAAGACTCATTGCTAGAGGTACGGAGACGAGTGAAAGCATAGAAAAAAGAGTTGATAAAATAAACTATGAGCTTTCTTTTGAAGATGCCTTTGATATTTCGGTACTCAACGATTCTCTCACAGAGGCAGTAAATGAATCTTCCCATTATATAGAAAACTTTTTGACTGAGAAATATGCGTAAAGTAGGGCTTTTTTTTGGTTCTTTCAACCCTATACACATAGGTCATCTTATCATTGCCAACACACTTGTAAGTAATTCAGATTTGGATAGGGTGGCTTTTGTAGTATCACCACAAAATCCTTTCAAAAAGAAGGCGAGCTTGGCACATGAGCAAGATAGGCTTGAGATGGTGGAGTTGGCGATCAAAGGCATGGAACATCAACTGATGGCTTCTGATATTGAATTTAGAATGCCACAACCTAGCTATACGATTGATACGCTCACCTATATAAAAGAGAAAAATCCTCATACAGACTATGTGTTGATTATGGGGCAAGATAATCTAACCCACTTCTCAAAGTGGAAAAATCATCAAGAAATCTTGCAACAATATCAAATTTATGTTTATCCAAGACCTCATGTTGCCAAAACAGACTTCGACGATCATCCTAATATTACATTTTTTAAAGTCCCCTTGTTCGATATTTCTGCAACCTTTATACGTCAACAGCTCAAAGAGCAAAAAAGTATTACTTTTTTAGTGCCCAAGAAGGTAGAAGACTTTATTGAAAGTAAAGGACTGTACTTGTGATCTTAAGGCTTGAGATTAATGATTAGTGTTTAATAAGTTATGAGTTATGTGTGATGTGTGTTCATAGTGATTAGTGATTAGTGATTAGTGATTAACGATTAGTGTTTAATAACCTTTATACTAAAGACTTTGTACTCAAAATTTACAATTGAACGATTGACTGATTTATGATTAAAAGAACGTAAAAACCTACAGGCTTAAAGACATATAGACATAGGGACGTTAAAGACGAGATTCTATTCCACGAAAGTGGCTTTAGTTTAATGAATGATGAAGAATTAATAATTAATAGTGAGGTGAATAGTGTTGAGTTATGAATTATGATTGATGAGTTTTTTTCAGTGATTAGTGGTTAGTGATTAGTGGTTAGTGATTAGTGTTTAATAAACTTTGTACTTTGTACTAATGACTTAGTACTCAATTCTAACTACTAGATACTCAAAGGCACTAGATTTTATTCCACGAAAGTGGCGCAAATTAATTAATAATGTATAATGAAGAATTAATAATGGGGGGAACTTGGTTGGTTTTGTCTTTACTGGAGAAAATTAAAGTAATTAAAAAATGAAGATTTTATAGTGGTTAGTGATTAACGATTAGTGTTT
>WTJX01000043.1:5722-12953 GCA_011524675.1 Cytophagales bacterium | reverse complement strand
CATTTACATAATCTATCAAGACCCACTCTCTTTCTTTTTTCCCTTCACTATGCCAAGGATTTTGGTGTGCCTGTTTATGCACCTCCTCTTCTATGGCATCTGCTATGGCGCCTACTTGCGTATCGGAATTTGCCGAACATAACACGAAAAAATCAGTTACCGCATTTTCTATCTCTCTCAAGTCAAGCACCGTGATGTCTTCTGCTTTTTTTTCTTGCATCCCTAGCACTACAAGGTTTTTAAGTTCCGCAGAGGAAATATCTGCAACTTTTTTTGACATATATTAAATTAAAAGTTTGATCTTTGGCATTTCACTAAGTTAGACCTAAATAATCAATTTTCGTGCAAATAGCGAAAAAAATAATAAATATGACAAGCTGTCAGTCCACAAACAGTGAGGCTATGACACTTATCAAAGAAAAAAAGTCTGAGCATGGGCTAATTATAAACACCTATGTCCAAACCAAAGGACGTGGTCAGCACCAAAACTCATGGCTGTCGCAAGATCATCAAAATCTTACTTTCTCTATGATCTTGCACCCTCAATTCCTTACACCTACTGAACAGTTTCAACTAACAATAGTTTGTTCGCTATCTATTGCTTCATTTCTAACCTCTTTAAGTGGAAAAATGTTTCATATAAAATGGCCAAATGACATCCTATATCAAAATAAAAAGATATGTGGCATCTTGATAGAAAACATCATCAAAGGAAAAACAATTGCTCATAGCATCATAGGTATTGGGCTAAACATCAACCAAGACTCTTTTAAAATAAAAGAAGCTATATCTCTGTCTCAGATAACAAAAACAAAATATGAGCTCGACTTGCTCTTAGATCAACTGACAGATCATATGCTCTCAAATTACGACCGAATTCAATCAAATACTAACATTCTTAAAAAAGAATACTTACAACAGCTCTTTCAGTATGAAGAATGGGCTAATTATCTTGTAAAAGGAGAGATCATTACAGCGAAAATTATTGGAATAAGTGAGGTAGGGATGCTAAGGCTAGAGTATGTAAATGGAAGTATTCAAGAATTTGGGCTTAAGGAAATTAAATTTTTATATTAGATGTAGAAGTATAATAGGTAAGTAGTTCGTTAGTATAAAACTCCACTATCCTGCATTAAGTACAAAGAATACTTTCTTTATAAGAAGGCTTTGCAAAACCTTAGTTATGCAAAGCCTTCTATAAACTATCGACAATAAGTCAAAGCGCATAGTACGAGAAAAGACTTAAGCTCTACTAATCAATATTTTTTTAGAACTAGTATAAGATTGAATTTGGGTATGGACTATATACTGCCCTTGAGGTATCTGAGAGACATCAATTGTAAAGACATTTGCTGCCCCACCATTAAACTCTATTTTCTCTTCATGTACTTTTAGTCCATTCAAATCCAACACACTAATAGTTCCACCAGAGCTTGTAAGTGAAGAGTCTATAGTGATCGCTACTAAATCTCTAGCTGGGTTTGGCTTGATAGATGTGGTTTCTATGGTGATACTATCGTCAGCATTTGTAATATTATCTAATAAATCTTCTTGATTTACTTTGTATGCATCATCAATGATGTCTAGCTTTTGATCTTCAAATGACTGTATATCTACCGAGTTGAGAATGTCTGAACTTGCTCCAAGCCAGTCTTGATATAAGGTAGCATATAGTTGTCTATAGTCTGTTTGCATTTGGTTTGGGTTTGGAGCTTTGCTTACAAGATCAGAAATATTGACATTCTGCCCGGTAACGCCAGCTTTTACAGGCTTACCAAAAACAAAAATATGATTCAAAGATCCGTGATCTGTACCATAACTTGCATTTTGAGGTACCTGCCTTCCAAACTCGCTAAAGATAGTCCCCATCACTCTATCGTCAACGCCTAGATTTTTGATATCATCCATAAATGCCTTGATAGAAGAAGTCAACTTATAAAGTAAATCTGCATGTCTGCCTGTATGAGTAGCTCCCGTTTCGGCTTGTGTACCATGAGTATCATAGCTACCATCTGCCCTTAATAAATATAGTTTTGTTTTACTTCCTCCACTGATAAGACGCGCCACCGTTTTTAGTTGGTTTGCCAAAGAACTTGTAGGGTAAGTTACAGCAGTACTGTTGCTACCATTGTCATACCTATTGGAGATTACTTGTGAATATTGATTTGTGGAGTCTAGCATTCCCACCAAATATTCCATTCCTTTCCCGTAGTCTGTCGTATTGTCAAAAGACGGATAATTACCTGCAAACTGAGAGGCAGTTTCAAAAAGCCCATTAGGTGTTTGACTACTCAAATTAATGGCACTGGAATATGCTTCTCCTGTATGGAAATATAAGGATGGCTTGTTTGAACCTAGCTGTATGCCTGGTGGGTCTTGCATTTGGCTAGAGGGCACTCCTTTTACATCCGGGAACACACTTTGCAAATACCTCCCTGCTATACCCGAACGCTTAAGTATGTCTGCATTTCCATCGTCACCAGACATCCAAATATCTGTACTGTGGAAATGTGATCTTGATTGACTAGGGTAAGATACTCCGTGAATGATGTTTATCAAACCGTCATCATACATATCCTTTAGCCCTGTCATAATAGGATGCAAACCTACTTGTGCTTCCAAAGACAGGCTACTATCTAAGTCTATGTATTTATTGATACCTGTATTTTCGATGGCTATATCTGGACGATTGTTTTTGTATTCGTCATATTGATTGATGGGGATAAATGTATTTAAACCATCGTTTCCACCAAAAAGCTGTATGACCACCAACACACGATCTGTAATGTCATGCCCGGTATTCATGATGTGGTTCATTGACTTGACAGATACGCCATTGAGTAATAAGGGTGCAGAGGCTAGAGCGCCTGTATTTTTTATAAAATCTCTTCTTTTCATGGGTTAATAGGTTTTACGTTTTGAGTAAGCGGTTTGCGTGATGTGGCATGTGCTTTTGAACATAGACAGTGAGCGCTAGACGTTATCTTTCAGCTTAAAAGACAGCATGATTCTATTCCACGAAAGTGGAAAGAAAATATTACATCAATTGATATTCAGGGCTTTGCATGATAGCTTGTATCAAATTGGCAACTCTGATTTTTATTTCTCCTGTTGCATCTACTTGGGTAAATGCTTCATTATCGCCGTTTTTGTAAGCATCCCATGTTTGAGTCCAGTCAGAAGGGCTCAGTCCATTCAAGAAAATCGTGTTTAAAAAATAATTATACCTTTCGTTGTCATATCCATCTGGAAACAAATCTTCTAAGAGTGTAGTAACTACCTGTGGGGCAGAAAATGGTAAGGGGATATTTTCTGTATTATCAATAAAAGATAAAACATCTAATTGTACATGACCATTGCCATTGGCGCCTGTACCATAAGAAGACTTTCCTGTCAATAACATCTCTACAAACTTATACCTTGGGAGGTATGTATTTGAATCGAACCAGTTTTTGGAGCGAAGGGGCTCTTGATAGTAGGCAGGATAGCCGGCTACATTGTCTGGAGAAAACAAGTACATAGACGACGAGGCGAGATATAAATCGTTGAGCCTGTAAGCATAAAACTTGAAGTCATCTGTAGGGGCTGCACCAAAATAATTCATACTTGATAGCATCAAATCTAGCGGAGACTTGACTGTACCGCCTATGATGTTGTCAAAAGGGTTGTCATCTTCTAGATCATAAAAGTGAAGACTACCCAGTAGTTCTTTGATGACTAGGGCTATTTCGTAATTGTTGTCATATAGCATTTGGGCAAGAGGAGCTATAATATTGACCTCTGCATAATCACTGATGGTATCACTTACAAAGAAGTGATATAGTCTTCTACAAATATTTTTGGCAGTGGCTATCTGTTGGAACACCATATCTACAAACTGGCTCAACTCTTGATCTCCGTCTTCTGTATTGCCTGTGATGACGGTATTGTTAAACTTATCTGAAAAAGTTTTATCTGCTCCATCATGTACAGAGCTTTTAAAATACCCTCCATAGATGCTTGGGTCTGCATTTTCATTTAACTGATGTCCTCCTTGCTTCCAGCCTGTGAGTAGCTTTGAGGCTTGTAAGATATCTTCCTCTGTATAGTTGGTATAGCTACCAGGTCCGTCTGTAGGTCCTTTGCCTATGGTAAACAATTCAAAAAACTCTCTAGCATAGTTTTCATTGGGACTATTCTTTACATTTGACTTCCCATCCAAATATCCCAACATGGTATTGTCTTTGGTCATGTAGAATGCCAAATCTTTGTAACTGCGCTTGGTATGAAAAGACAGGAGCTTCAAGTATTCATAAAAAAAACGTGCTGATGAGACAAAAGCATCTGTAGTAAATGAGGTAAATAAAAACAATATTATTTTATGGTGGGCAGTTGTATCTGCTTTGGCTTCTTGTAACCACCACTGGAGCACCATTTTCCTAACAGTACCATTGTTAATGGTCAACATAAGTTCGTCTGGATGAACATCTGATAGCCAGTTTGCATCATAATCAAAGTCAAATAATACCTCTAAGGCTTGTGAAGGTGTCATAGCGGCAAACGCATCTATACGTGCCTTGGTAATATTAAAAGTAGTTTTTGAAAGTAAGTATTTAGCATTTCTGCGTCCCAAGACACTCGTATTTTGAGGAAGTATAGATGTAACCATAAAGAATTGATTGGTTTAGTAGTACAATAAGAAGTATGTCGTTGATAACAATAAAAAATGGATTCTTTGAAGAAATGATTGACACCTAACCATTTTTTAAAAAGACACAAATATAAAAATAATTATATTAAACAATAGAAAAGTTACATTTCTTATTGTTCAAACAAGATTATGATACCAACACCTTCTACGATAATAGTAACACTATAGCTAGCTTTCATAAAAAACTATTTTGCTTTTTATGAAAGTTTGCGCTGAGCGCTACGCTATTATTAGAAATGTAATTTAGTTTCAGCATCATTATGTATATACTCTTATACTCGCTTTCATCAACTAAGGTTTCATTACCAGGCAAAACAAATAGATTTTATCTTATAAATTAGAAAATAAACCAATAAAAAAACAAAATTTAAAATGAAAATACAATAAAAACAGATTAAAAAACACAATAAAACAACAGATAGTTTGCGTACGCTTACTTTTATATTATTTCACTTCTAGTTCCGTTCTTCTGTTTTTACTTCTCCCCTCTTCGGTCTCATTGGTATCAATGGCTCTAGAAGAGCCATAACCTTTGAAGCTGATATTGTCTGAAGCTATGCCTTGCCCTATGATGTAGTCCACTACGGCTTTTGCTCTGTTTTCGGACAAGAGCATATTATCTTCCTCAGAACCTATATTATCAGTATGTCCTGCTATCTCCACTTTCAATTCAGGGAAACGTTTTAAGACACTTATCAAATGTTCTAGTTCTTCTTTTGCCAAGGGATTTAAATCATACAAGCCAAAGTCAAAGAGAATATGTTCAAAGGTAAACTTCACCCCAGGCTTAGCATCTACTACTTCCATTTCTTGGTTTATCTCTACAAAGCCTTTCCCTTTTTCCACAAATATTTTTTCTTCTTTGTGCAGGATGCCATCACCTTCTACTCTAAAGGTATATTCCTTCCCCGTTTCTAAGGATATCAAATAAGAGCCCGTAACCTCATTGGACTGCACCTTAGAATATACTTCGTTTTGATCTTCGTCTGTAATTGTAATCGTAGTTTCTATCGCTTTATCCACCAAAATGTCTTTTACTTTCCCTTTGACCAATACCAGTTCATAGTCATTATTCTTAGGTAAGGTAGCATGATAAATATCAAACTTACCTCTCCCACCAAAGCGAGTAGAAGCAAAAAAACCAGAAGTACCACCAGCTGCTAACACAAAGCCTAGCTCATCTGCGACACTATTGATAGGGTACCCCAAATTTACGGGAACACTCCACCCATCTTCTCCTTTGACCGTTTTGAAGATATCAAAGCCTCCCATCGTATTCTTACCATTGGAAGAAAAAAACAAGGTCTTACCATCGGGATGAATGTAAGGCGTTCGTTCATCATATGGTGTATTGATGATAGAGTCCATCAAAGTAGGCACAGACCACGTACTATCATTTATTCGTTGACTGGTATAGAGGTCTTTTTGATTTTCATTGTTTTTGACCAAATAGATGGTATGGCCATCTGGAGACAGACATGCCGAAAACTCCATTTCTAGTGAATTGAAAATAGGCACAGGTTCTTTCCACCCTTCACCATCTTTGTAGGTAATGTAAATATCCCTATTTATTTTGTTGCCTTTGAACAAAAACATCGTCTGCCCGTCATGAGACAAGCCTACACAGGCATCATTATTTGGTGTATTCAATGGTTCTCCTATGTTTTTTGCCATTTCCCATTTGTCTAATGTCTTAGTAGAGGAATATATTTCTTCTAAACTTCCTTTTTGTTTACCATAATGCTCTGTCCTGTAGGATGAAAAATACAATTCAGACTCATCGGCAGTAATCAAAGGAGTGATATCGTGCTCATGCGAATTGATATGAGGTCCCATATTAGATATAACGGCATCGACCGATTTTTTGACCAAGAGCATCCCATAATTACACTCTGTAATTCTTTTGTTGATGAGTTTCTCGCCAGCGAATGCTATCGCTTCTTGATAATAAATGATTGCTTCTTCAAAATGTCTTGCAATATGTTTGGCTTCTGCTACTACAAAACTTAACTGAGGATTTTTTTTTCTTTTCAAACGATACGCCCTGTCTGCATGGTGGGTAGCTGCCCTAGCATCATATAGTCTAGTATAGCATTCTGCAAGACGGTAATGAATAAACATGTCTGCACCTTTTGCTTTCAGTGCCCTCTCGTAGTAGGTAGCAGCACTCTGAAAATTACGGTTTAAAAAATGTTTGTTTCCAAGGGTCATGCTCCGCTCTAGGTCATCCTGACCAAAAACAAAAAACATATTGAGCAGTAGTAAAAACAAAAAAGCAATCTGTTTGAGCATATAGATGAAAATTTAGGGAAGATCATAAATATACTAGAAGCCTTTTATAGTATAAAGTATTTTAGGTTTTTTAATAGTTATGCAGCATACGCTAATACGTTTGAACGATGAGTTAGGAGCTTTTCATCATGTACTTTGAGTAATATATTTAAACTTTTTAATTCCAGAAGGCTTTGCAAAACCACCTTAAAGTTGAAAGCGAAAGATGTAAAGACTTATCGACATAGGGACATATAGACGTTTACGGCA
>WTJX01000043.1:0-5712 GCA_011524675.1 Cytophagales bacterium | reverse complement strand
TTTGTACTCAATACTAAAGACTAACTACTAACTACTCCAAAAGGCAAGATTTTATTCCACGAAAGTGGCATTTTCTTAATGAAGAATTAATAATTAAAAATGAATAATGAGAAGAACTTGATTGTGTATGCCTTTGATTGAGAGAAAATGAAAAAATGAAAGCAATGAAAAAATGAACGAAGCTTTCAGTGATTAACGATTAGTATTAGACAAACTTTGTACTAAGGACTTTGTACTCAAAAGACAAAAAGCAAAAAGGCTTTGCAAACCATAGTTTTACAAAGCCTTCTTTTAGAGATAGAAGTAGATACACTTCTAATCCACATTGTCATGTAAGAAACGGTTTTTACCCAATCCATCCTCTCCGTCGTTTAAGTTATAACGAGATACTTGGCTCTCGCTGGAGTGTGGTGTAGAGCTTAACTTTACGTTCTTACGCTTATATGCAGGCACTTTCAGTTTCTCATTAAAGTCTTCGATCTCACTCATATTCATAAGGTTTTTCCCTTCTTGAAACTCCTTGATACGTGCTATTCTCTTTTTTGACTGTTCCATGAGACGCCTTTTCTTTAGCTCTACTTCATCAGGAAGAGGAGCATCCTCCTCCTTCACACCTACATAAGTCTGTTCTTGTGGCGTAATCTCTGTAACCTCATACTCACCGTCAAGATGAAAATATGTCTTCTCTATTTCTAGCGCAGGCTTCTCCTTTACTTCCTCTGGCGCTGGCGCAGCAGGCTGAGCAGGAGGAGTAGCATAATCTTCAGGTATTATTTCCTTAGATTTCAGCTCCGGTCTAGGCTCTGGTCTAGGCATAGGCGTCTGTGTATAGTGCAATGTTTGGCTCGTTGGACTATTGAGGTCTATGACTTTTTTACTAAAGTAATCGTCTATTTGATCCTCGCTTGCCTCAAAACCTGTTGCAATAATGGTTACACGTACTTGATCTTCTAGCTCTTTGTCCAAACCTTGACCAAAGATCACTTCTGCATCTTCGCCAGCTTGCTCTTCGATGTAGTCTGTGATGTCTGTCAACTCGTCCATGGTCAACTCATTGAGTTCACCATAAGATATAGAAAGCAATATTTTACGCGCCCCCGTAATGTCCTTATTGTCCAGCAAAGGAGAAGAAAGCGCCTCTTCTACCGCCCTTCTAGCTCTGTTTTCTCCTGCTGTAGCAGCAGAGCCCATCACCGCAGGACCAGAGTCTTTCATGACCGTTTTTACATCTTCAAAATCTACATTGACCTCGCTAGTAACAGTAATAACTTCTGCAATGCTTTTTGCTGCGGTATTGAGAATATTATCGGCTTTGGCAAAGGCATCTCTGATAGATAGATTACCATAAATCTCTCTGAGCTTATCATTATTGATGACTAATACCGTATCACAGTTTTCTTTCATTTGCTGCACCCCTTTGAGTGCAGCATTGTTTTTTTTCTTTCCTTCAAAAGAAAAAGGAACAGTAACAATACCCACCGTCAAGATATCAAGCTCTTTGGCTATACGTGCAATAACAGGTGCAGCACCAGTACCCGTACCGCCCCCCATACCCGCAGTGATAAAGAGCATGCGAGTATTGTCCACAAGCATGTCTCTAATCTCCTTTTTGCTTTCTTCTGCGGCCTTCTTGCCTACCTCTGGGTTAGCCCCAGCACCAAGCCCAGAAGTAAGGTTCTTACCTATTTGTAGTTTATTGTTGACATGCGTAGCATTGAGGGCTTGCAAGTCTGTGTTACAAACCACAAACTCTACATCTTTGATCCCTAGGCTATACATATAGCTTACGGCATTGCTGCCACCACCACCTACACCCAATACCTTGATGATAGATTTGATGTTGACAGGCATATCAAACTCATATAAACTTTCCATAATTCTTACGTTTATTTTCTATGAAGGAAACTAATTATTCATATCGTCCATCAAAAGACCTTTGGTCTTATCCAAAATCTTTTTGAAAAACTCTTTTCCGTTATCTTTTTTGACGACTCTGTTCCCTGCTAGAGGCAACTGAAAGCCGTTGTATATTTCTTGTCTTTCATTTATAGCTGTAAAGCCAGAAAGTACTAAGCCTATACCTGTAGCATAGGACGGGCTTTTCACACTCTCAGACTTGCACTTGCCCAAGTGTTCATTAGGGTAACCTATACGAGCATCTATTCCCGTCATATATTCAAACAACTCTCTTACACCTACAAGTTGTGAACCTCCACCAGTGATAACAAGTCCACCTGCCAGTTTGCTCTGGTAGCCAGATCGTACAATCTCCGCATAAACCAATTCAATGATTTCTTGCATTCTCGCTTCTATCACCGAAGCCAAGTTTTTGATAGAAATCTCTTTTGGAGGCCTGTTCTTTAGCCCTGGAATAGAAATCACTTCGTTTTCGCTTGCTTCGGCAGAGATCGCGCGTCCAAACTTAGTCTTGAGCAATTCCGCTTGATTTTGCAACACCAAGCATCCTTCTTTAATGTCTGAGGTAATGATATTACCACCAAAAGGAATCACCGCCGTATGACGAATGATGCCGTCATAAAACACTGCCAAGTCTGTAGTACCACCACCTATATCTATGATGGCTACCCCTGCTTCTTTTTCCTCATTACTCAACACAGACATACTAGAAGCTATCGGCTCTAGTATGAGGTTATCTATTTCTAAGTTTTCTTTTCCTCCCTTAGCTCTTACGATACATTTGTTGATGTTTTTAATCGCTGTCGTATGTGCCGTAATCACATGAAAGTCTGCTTCTAGTCGCATACCCGAAATACCCACTGGGTCTTTGATACCAGACTCAAAGTCCACCGTATAGTCCTGTGGCATGACATGTATGATCTCATTGCCTGGAGGAGTAACGATTTTGTACATATCGTTGACCAACCTATTGACATCATGTATAGATATTTCATCCTCGCGAGAGTCTCTCATGATGCTACCATGATGAATGGCACTCTTGATGTGCTGCCCTGCGATACCAACATTTACTTCTCCTATGATGACACCAGACTTTTCTTCTGCTTGCTTTACTGCTTTATTGATGGCATGGATAGTTTTTTCAATATTGGTAACCATACCTCTAATGACACCATCAGAAACAGCTTTACCCTGCCCTAAAATTTCGAGCTTGCCATACTCGTTTTTACGACCAACAATAGCACAAATCTTGGTTGTACCTATGTCTAAACCTACTACTATTTTTTCCTTGTCCATAATTACTTTATTCGCAAATTATTTGATCCTTATACTGTATGTTTACCTTAGCGTAAGCATTCCACCCCTTCACAGGAAGTACCCTTTTGTAAAAGATCAATAACCTTTTTAATTTCTCTTTATAGTTGCTTACATCCCCAAAAGCAATCACCTGTTTGGTGATTTGAGGATACAACTGAATCTCTCCGTGCTTGTTTATATCAAACTGCACCAACTGCTTACTAAAAAACTCATGTTCGCTCACATAGTTTAATAAGCCATATATTTCTTGCTCTTCGGTAAGGCGCAAAGAATCGTTGCTAAACAAAGGTGATCCTTCATCTACCGTTACGATAGGTACCTTAGCCGTAAACCTCCTTGTAAAAGAAAAGGTATTTCCCTCCTTATCTATATAAAAAGACCTAAATCCTTTGATCACTCTAGCAATAGGTACTGGTTGTTTTACTTTGACCATAACTATGCCATCTAGCCCTTTAAATAGCTGTGCTTCTTTTACAAATTGATCTTTTTTAAGCTTTTTCTCTAAATACTTGAGGTCTATTTCGCTCATTTTTTTATCTAGAAAGCTTTCCCTACCTCTTTCGGTAAGAATATCCTTTACCGTTTGCTCATCCACAAACTTGTATTCTCCTCCATTCTGAATGTCAATGACTACCTCCTTACAAAGCTTATTATTCTGTCTAGAGTCAGCAAAGCTGAGCATTCCCCCTATCATAAGCACAGCAAAGAGTCCCTTCAATTTGGTCGCTATATCGTTATTTATATTCAAAGCCTTAAACCTCTCCAAACCTTACGCTATGAAACCATTAACTTTGCTTGTACTACCTCTTTCAACTGCACCGTCAGCTGGTCTATATCTCCAGCACCAAGGGTCATGAGTATTTCTGCCTTAGACGCCCCTATCGCCTCAGCCACATTTTCTTTACTAACGAGCATTTTGTTATCAAGTGGTATCATATCCAACATTGCCTCAGATGTTACGCCAGTAATGGGCACTTCCCTAGCAGGATAGACATCTAGCAAATACAACTCATCTACTTTACTCAGACTATTGACAAAGCCCTTCATAAAGTCCCTTGTTCTCGAAAAAAGGTGTGGCTGAAAAACCACCGCCAATTTTTTGTTTGGGTAAAGTTGTCTCGCGGCCAATACTACCGCATCTATCTCCGAAGGATGATGCGCATAGTCGTCTATGTATGCCAAGTCTTCTTCCTGCACTATAAATTCAAACCTTCTTTTGATTCCCTTGAAAGAATCTATGGCAGGTTTAATTTTTTCTAAAGGAACACCTTTGTCCAACGCTATAGTAATCGCCGCCAAAGCATTCTCTACATTATGTAAGCCTGGCAAAGAAAGTGCTATCCCTTTTACCGTTCCTAGATCGCCCACATAATCAAAAATATACTTCCCATCTTTGATGACAAGCTTGTCGGCATAGATACTTTCAGCATCAATCGAGTACGTATCTACCGCCAACCTACTAAGATCTGGCTTCAGGCTTTTGTATGCCTCTTTGGAACATACCAAACGACCACCTTTGGGCAACTTGTCAGTAAACGCTTTGAAGGCATCTACTAATGCTGCGTGATGGTTGTATATATCCAAGTGATCGGCTTCCATAGAAGTAACAATCGCTTGGTTGGGGTATAGTTGCAAAAAAGAACGATCAAACTCATCCGCTTCCACTACTGCTACCGCCTGCTTAAAATCGCCTTCATTGGCAATGAAGTTGGTTTGATAGTTCACAGGAATACCACCCAAAAACGCAATACAATCTACCCCACCCTCTTTGAGCAAATGCGCCAATAAAGAAGAAGTCGTCGTCTTACCATGCGTCCCTGCTACGCCTATCGTTTCAATATCTTTAGTCAACAATCCCAAGACCTCCGCTCGCTTCATCAAAACAAAGCCCTTTTCTTTGAAGTAGTTATACTGCTTGTGAAAATGCGGTATAGCAGGTGTATATACTACTAATGTATCTTCTTTAGTCTTGAACTCATTGGAAAGACAATCGACCTCATCTTTGAAATGCACCTCGATTCCTAAATCCGTCAAGCCTTTCGTTACAAAGCTCTCTGTACGATCATAGCCACTAACGGCAAAGCCATTGAGGTGAAACCATCGCGCCAATGCACTCATGCCTATCCCCCCTATGCCTATGAAATATACCTTATGTATGTTCTCTAAATTCATTTTGGTTGTTAGTATTTAGTTCTAAGTTTTACATTTTTATAATGAGTCAATAGTCGATGGTTGAATTGTAAATTGAAATCATTGTACCTAATACCTCGTACCTTGTACTTTTGAATAAAGCTCTACTCTTCCAATCCACATTATATCTCTCTTTAATCTTTAATCCCTAACCTTTAATCTCTTTTGCCACTTTCGTGGAATAAAATCCAGCCCTTTTGAGTATCTAGTAGTTAGTACCTGGTATAAACGAGTCTATAGTCGATGGTCATTAGTCCATAAGTTTTTTTTTTTGCAGTTAGCTCTTGG
>WTJX01000520.1 GCA_011524675.1 Cytophagales bacterium | reverse complement strand
CTGTAATAAGTTTTTGAGCTGTGGTGTTGCTTTGTATGCTTGTCTGATGTCTTCTAATAAACTTGCTCTGATGATACATCCCCCTCTCCAAATTTTTGCTACTGAGGCTAGGTCTAGCTCGTAGTTGTATTCTTTGTTAGCTTCAAAAAGCAGGTGCATGCCTTGGGCATAGGTAGTGATAAAGGCTACGTATAGCGCATCGCCTACTAGCTTTACCATAGCTTCTTTATTGGTGTTGACAGCTATATCATCATTGAGTGCATATGCTTGGTCTGCTGCTACTCTTTCAGACTTTAGTGCAGACAATGCTCTCATACTTACAGCTGCGTCAATGGTAGGGATAGGGATACCCAAGTTCATGGCATCCTGCGATGTCCACTTGCCTGTCCCTTTTTGTTTTGCTTTGTCTAGTACTTTATCTACTAACATACCTTCTGCTAGTTCGTCTTCTTTGGCAAAAATGTCTCTTGATATTTCTACTAAAAAAGATTGAAGCTTCCCGTCATTGTAGCTTTTGAAGGCTTGATATATTTCTTGATTGTTTAGCCCTGCTCCTCTCTTTAAGAAGTCATATGCTTCTGCAATAAGTTGCATCATACCGTATTCTATGCCGTTGTGTACCATTTTGACATAGTTTCCTGCGGAGGTGTTTCCTAGGTGAGTTACACATGCATCTCCATTCACTTTGGCAGATACCGCTTCTAGGATGTCTTTCATATCTTCGTATGCTTCTTTGTTGCCTCCAGGCATTAGGCTTGGTCCTCTACGTGCTCCCTTAGAACCACCAGATACCCCCATACCAAAGAAATTGATTCCTTTTTCTTTGAGGTAAGCTTCTCTTCTGTCTGTATTTTTGAAGAATGCATTTCCACCATCTATGATGATGTCTCCTTCTTCTAGCAAGGGAATAAGGTTTTCTATGCTGTCATCTACAGGCTTGCCTGCTGGCACGAGTAGCATGACTTTACGAGGCCTTTTGAGTCCACTGACAAACGCTTCTAAATTGCTTACAGCATGAATTCCTTTGGCTTGAAATTCAGGGATTTTTTCGGTTCTTAAGTCATAACCTATTGCCGAAAATCCATTGTCTATGACATTGAGAATAAAGTTTTCGCCCATTACTCCCAATCCTATTAATCCGAAATCATATGTTCCCTGACTCATTTTTATCTATTTTGATGTTTTGAACCCATTTGGTAAAACACTTTTTTTACCAAATGAGAACGATGTTTTTTTAACTATATTTTAATTCTACTTAAAGTAAAACTAACAACAGCTAATTTAGTCAATAAAATTTAAGACAAATAAAAATGAGGCAATAGTTTCTAAAAAATAAATGTATTTAAAACGTTTTTTATTAATAAATTCTTTACACTGATGTTATTGTTTAATTATCTTTATCTTTAAGATTTTAAAATGCAAGACAAAAGACATTAATCTAATATCTAATTTTAAACACATGAAACCCGCAAGGCGGGAGCGAAAAAAACTAAGGTTAAGATAGCTCTCACCACTCAAGGGAATGATTAAAAATGCTCATTGCGCAAGGCTTTTTCAACTTGAACACTCGAATACACGAACACTTGAACACATTTTAAACATATGAAAGATTGTAAACAATTTGTATTGGTCATCTTTGGGGCTTCTGGAGATTTGACCGCTAGGAAGTTGATTCCTGCCTTGTTTTCTCTGTATAAGAGAGACTTTATGCCCAAAAACTTTGCTATCCTTGGTGCTAGTAGGTCTAACTATTCGGATGATGATTTCAGAGAGAAGGTTGTTTTCTCCAATACCTCTCTTTTGAGTAAAGAGCATACGCAAGCACAACTTGATGAGTTTGCTAGTAAAATTTATTACGAACCGACGGATACTAAGTCTGATGAAGCTTTCACGGAATTTAAGGAGAGACTTGAAAAGCTCAACACGGATTGCGATGGAGGGGGGAATTATCTTTTCTACCTTTCTACACCGCCTAGTTTGTATGAGGTGATCTCTCAGCGTTTGAACAAGCAGGGCTTAAGCGATGATAGTCAAGGCTGGAGAAGACTTATTGTCGAGAAGCCTTTTGGCTATGATCTGGCAACGGCTAAGGCGTTGAATAAAAAGTTATTGAGCTATTTCAAAGAGTATCAAATTTACCGTATCGATCATTATTTGGGTAAAGAAACGGTACAGAATCTATTGGTTACTCGCTTTGCCAATAGTATTTATGAACCTCTGTGGAACAGAAACTATATAGAGCGTGTAGAGATCACTTCTGCGGAGAGCTTGGGGGTGGGTTCTCGTGGTGGTTATTATGATGGCTCTGGTGCTTTGCGTGATATGGTTCAGAATCATTTGCTCCAACTGGTAGCCCTCACAGCGATGGAGCCTCCTGTGGCTGCCAATGCTGATGCCATAAGAAATGAAAAGTTGAAAGTGTTTCAATCTATGAGAACCTATGCCCCTGAAGAGGTTGCTTCTCATGTGATCAGAGGACAATACACTTCTTCTGTCATCAATGGTGAGAAGGTAACGCCTTACCGTGATATAGAAGGTGTAGCTGAAAACTCTAAGACGGAAACTTATGTTGCTTTGAAGTTTTTTATTGATAATTGGAGATGGGCAGACGTACCTTTTTATGTACGTTCTGGTAAAATGTTGCCTACCAAGGTAACGGAGATCGTCATTCACTTCAAGAAGTCTCCGCATCATATATTTAGTAGGGATGAGGAAGTGCAGAGTTCTAATAATCAATTGATTATACGCATACAGCCCAATGAAGGAATGCTACTCAAAGTAGGGATGAAAGTACCTGGAGAGGGCTTTAGAGTAAAAAACATCAATATGGACTTTCATTATGAAGAGTTGGCAGATGCTTATGTGCCTGAGGCGTATGAACGTTTATTATTGGACTGCATACAAGGTGATGCGACGCTCTATGCTAGAGGCGATGCTGTGGAGGCTGCATGGGACTTTATTGATCCTATTCTCAATGCTTGGAAAAACGATGACAGTATCCCTGTATTTGGTTATCCTGCTGGTACATGGGGGCCTAGCAATGCAGACGAAATGATCGATGGCGCTCAAACATGGCGTTATCCTTGCAAAAACTTGACAAATGATGGTGATTATTGTGAGTTATAGAAGGCTTTGCAAAACCATCTTTTGTACTTATTCCGCGTTATACGAAATTTTAGGCTTTAGGTAGGTAGCTTGTCAACCCATATTATGAAGGGACATTATTGTAAGAAATTAAAAAATTAAAGCAATGAAAAAATGAAGGGGGGACAGTGATTAGTGGTTAGTGATTAACGATTAGTGTTACATAATCTTTGTACTAAGGACTTTATACTCTAAAGGGCAAGATTTTATTCCACGAAAGTGGCGAAAAAGATTAAAGAGGACGGAAGCGTTAAGAAAATAGACCTTAGTCTATTTTAAGCGACGAGCCAGAATGCGGGGAGGAAATAGAGATTAGTTTTTGGTTATGAGTTATGTATGATGGGTTGAAAGTTTTAAAAAACTATTCCCTATAAATCCAAAAGCTAATAAATATACTAACGACTTCATACTCAATAAAAAGCGCATAGCTAGTAATAAAACCTAGAACGTATGCTTGATACAAATAATAATCTAAAATCGTTATCTTTGATAAGCGAAAAACTATAAAGCCTATGGAAGCACAATTTCAAGCAGAAATGAACTTTGCCCAAAGCGAACTGACAAAA
>WTJX01000429.1 GCA_011524675.1 Cytophagales bacterium | reverse complement strand
CGCAGTTTACTGATTGTAAATGAGAATTTTAAAATTTTGTATAACGCAGAATAAGAGCAAAAGATGGTTTTGCAAAGCCTTCTATTACTTTTTAGTTGTTAAACCTTTTAATTTGATTGTATAAGGGATTCTTCAATACGTTATATCTTTAGTATTGAGCGCTTCCGCCCTTGGAGATTTCTAACTCATTTACTGGGTAAGAAATCTCCATAAGCTTGATTTTTAGGTTACTATAGTTTATAGCTTAGTTCATAAGTATTTTTGGACGACTACTTAACTACACTATACTTTTTCTATCAGGCTTTATCTGATCCTGTTTTATTCGCACCTGACGCTCAGTCACCTAAGGAAAAGTAACATGAAAAAAAACTAACCTTCACTAGTACTTAGCCAGTAAAAGAGCTAAACGGGTTTAACAGAATGCTTATTTATCTTTTATTATAAAAACCTAGATAGTACTCTTTGTCAGATTCTATCGTGAAACTGTCTCCTTTGCTACCGTTTCCACTAAATACTATTTTATATTTAAATATAGCACCGTTACAGCTATGGTCGCCAGTGATATTCATTGAAAAATATTTAGCTTGACCTGGTTCTAACTCTATAAAAGTAGTGATAGGATAAATACTAGCATATTTATTCATCTCAAAGCCATAGCTGAGTTCTCCTTCTCTTACAGACCAAGAGTTTTTATATACTTTATTTACTTCTGGAGTGTATTGCTCTATTTTTCTGAGGTAGATGTTGTCTATCACCCATTTGGTGTCAGTATTGTTTCTGATATTAAGACGTATAAGCATTTGATTGTTGGCAATGGTTACTTTGTCTTGAATGACATCTTTATAAAGTGGTCGCAATTCGTTACTAAACGGTTTACCATAATCACTATTGATGTCTTCTCCTTTTGGGTCAATATCAAAGCCCCAGTCCTCTTTTGGTAAGATGAAATCTGTATTGTAAATATGGTTTGTAAAATAAGAAGGCTCTTCATCACTATCAGATGTCGCCATTATTCCATTTTCGTTAGTAGGATCGTTGTGAATATTAGAAACAGCAGTTACCAAATCAACTTCATCAACCACTACAGGGTTAAATACTAGTCCACCAATGATTCTAGTGTTTTCTTCATTTACTTTTTTTAAGGCAAGATTTGAATATGTAAGGTAAGCTAAGGCAGATACCATTACAAAAGCTAAAGCCATGACCAAGTAGGAAATGCTTTTTTTAACTTTTAATTCTTGAGGAATGATAGGAACTGCAACCTCAGCCGCTGCTGTTTCTTCCATTTTCTTCTGTTGCAACGATGCTTGAAAAGAAGCAAAAGAATTGAGCGGAGCGTCAAATAGTACCGCAATAAACTCTAGTGTTTTATTTACAGGGATATAATTTTCTTTCTTGAAAAAGTTTTCGATTGCTTTAGTTTTATTAGAAGTCGAGATCCAATCTTTGAAGCTACCTTCACCCTCAGTGTAACCAAAGAAGTTATGGATGTGTGGTATTTTTAGTAAGTCCGTTTCGTTCATTTTAGTTTCATTAGTTATAATATGTTCACAATATTTTTTGGTTGATGTAAAGCCCGGAGGGAAATCACCCAAGCCAAGAATATCCCAATCATACGGCTTATTAACATTTGATTTTAAGTATTCAGCAAAAGCTTTCTTGATGTCTTCCATCACATATTTGCGTTAATGTAAGAAAAAAAAGTATAAAAAAACAAAGATTATCAAGAATTCTTAAGAATTCCTTTTGCTTTTGTATTTTACCACATATCTTTAAAACATAATATTACAGAAATGTTTGAACTAGTAAAAATAAAATCTTATAAAAATCTGTGTTTATTGCTTGTTGTGCTTGTTTGTGTAGCTTGCAGTCACAAGACATATCAAAAAAGTGGAAGTAAGCCGCATTGGGTCTCTTGGTCTAGAGGAAAAATATTCAAAACCAAGAAAAGACCAAGTAAAAATGTAACACTTAATAAAGAATTGACCTACCTCTTTGTCATAGAGTCAACAGAAGATATGCCTACCTATAAAAGAGAAGATGTAGAAGATTTGGTTAGGCTCAAAGCAGCTTCTTATTATGCCAATTTGTTGAAGGCAAATATTGAAGAGTTTTTACTAAACGAAAAAAATATCAGCAGTGAAGAGCGACAAGTTTTTTTACATAAAACAAATACACTATCTTACAATATAAACATCTCTGGCTTGCTACCTGTAGCTAAGTATTGGGAGCATGTCAAAAACAGAAAAGTAGAGCAACATAAAGTGTATTTCTTATACTCGGTTACACAAACGAGATTAGAAAATAGTATGAGAGAATTATCTGATAAGATTGGACTTACCCAAAAGTTAGAAAACAATCTGATAGATCACCAACAATATTTAGAAGAAAAGAATTATGAGAATTAATAATACAAATATGCCCCCTATGAAGTTTTATTATAAATATATATTGTTATTGTGTTTTGTGTGTATCATCACCAATACTTACGCTCAGACACCCTTTGAAGATTTTAAAAAAAGAGCTCAAAATAGGTATGCCGAATGGAAGGGGAAAAGTAATGGTGGTGTGATATCTACTTCTGGAGACCAAGCTCGCTATTCCAAAAAAATAGAAATGGGGGGACAAGACATTACCATATGGAGTTTGGTAATAGGCGTGTCTAGCTATTCAAGTATGCAGTCTTTAAAATATGCAGACGATGACGCATATAAGATATATTCTTTTCTGAAAAGCCCAGAAGGAGGTAGCGTAAAAGAGAAAAATATTCAGCTACTCATAGATGAGGATGCAACTAAAGATAAAATATTTGCTAGCCTACACAATATAGTTCAGAAGGCAGACAGTAATGACGTTATCTTTTTTTATTTTAGTGGTCATGGGCTTGAGGGCGCTTTTTTACCTTTTGACTATGGTCAGCAGAGTTGGCAAGGGAAAAAGCTCGTAAAAGATACGACCAAAGTTATTTCTCATGAGTTGTTGGCAGATATTTTTGCGCGCAGCAAGGCAAAACATAAATTATGCTTTGCAGATGCTTGTCACTCTGGTAGTTTTAGTATGGCGAAAGGTCCTAGCACTCCTGATAATCAATACTACAAAGCACTAGAATCTACCAAAGGAGGACTTGCATTGTTTACATCTTCAAAAACGGAAGAAGTTTCTTTGGAGCATCAAGGCGTAAGACAAGGTGTTTTTAGTCATTACCTTATAGAAGGTATGTATGGTTTGGCAGATCAAAATCAAGATTATATCGTTACTATAGCCGAACTGTATGACTATGTGAGTGAGCATGTAAAAGATTATACTAATTATCAACAATCGCCAACTATAGGAGGAGCATTTGATCCATTAGCTCCAGTTTCTTTGATAAGAAAATAAATTCTTTATTTTTGCACAGATTATGAAAAGAATATCATTGTTAGCCTGTCTTAGTCTTTGTTGTGTAGCACTGAAAGCACAGTTAAAAGTTAAAGAAACATCTGGTCCTAAACCCGAATGGATTTCTAGAGCTCCAGAAGGAAAAGAGTATAAATATTTTATAGGTGTAGGAAGTAGTAGCCACTCGCTTTCTGATGCCAAAGAAATAGCTTTGGCAGATATTATCTCTCAGTTGTCAAGGGAAAAGGGAATAGAAATCACAGCCGCAGAAAGATTGTCTCTTACCAAAACCATTGGAGAAAAGTTTCAAGACGGAAAAAACACGGGGGAAAGCGAGCGTGAGCTAAATAGAGAATCCACCATAAACATCAAAGCAAGAGAAGTTTTTTTGGAAAAACTTGAACTACATGAAAATTATTGGCAAAAGTCTGTGCTAGATGATAAGGTCATATATGAATATTTTTTGTTGGCAAGAATAATAAAGAAAGAAAAAAAGAAGAAAGAAGGCTATGGGCTAAAACCTGTATGGAGATCTGTTTTGATACCTGGCTGGGGACAGCTATACAAAGGGCAAAAGTTTAGAAGTGTGTTGTATTTTACTACTATAGCTTCATCAATCTCTTATGTGTTTTATTCCAATGCTGAAGTAAATTATCATGAGAATAGGATCACAGAGTTAGAAAGGGGGGATTTGGATATATCTAATTTAGACGAGGTTATTCAAGATAATAAAGATGACTTGGATATTTGGAAGACAAGAAGAAATATAGCTATAGGTGTAGGTGCTGGAGTATATATATGGAATATCATAGACGCGGCTACTTCAAAAGGAAAAAGACATTATTACGCTTACAAGCCAAGCAATAGAAAGTGGCAATTGACTGCCAAAGGTGCAGGGCTTAGTTTGGTTATCAAAATGTAAGCATAAGTAAGTGGGCAAAGCTCATGGCAATAGGTAATGGGCTTTTTACGTCCCTACTTGTACGTCAGTACCTCTGTAGGCATTGATGTTTCAAAATCTCATATTCTGCTCGTTACTCATACCCCATAATTCATCACTCAACACTAATCACTTTCAAATATACATTTTTTCATTCTCTTAATTTTTTATTTAGCCCCTAAGCTCTGGCATCTAAGGAAAAGTTAAAAGAAAAAAGCTGACTGCTAATACCTAAAAGCTAGAAATTCATACGAAACATGACGTAGTTCATTGAAAATACACAAATAATAACTATGTTTGCTTGTATATGTTTTCAAAGGTAGTTTTATTTTTTTTGGTGATGTCAACTAGCTTTTTATTAAAAGCACAACAATCACCTCAGCATTTTATCCCACCAATTTTTACGGTTAGCACAGGATCGTTTGAGATAAATGATTATAGTCTTTTTTTATCTACGACAGAAGAAACTTCCTTTTATGTAAAGTTTTATGAAGGTACAGATGAAGTAGCTTTTGATAGCCTTTTGATCTCTCGTGCATTGCCTAAGAGCTACGATTTGGGAAGCGGTTCTGAAGCTATTGGTTTAGTTGATATGCTAAAGAATTTAAATAAACCATTGAATAAAGAGGGGCTGTTTTTGAAGGCTGATTATCCCTTTTTTGCTAATACAAGGGGGAAGTCTAACATTCATGGTGGTTCTCTTACCTCTAAAGGACTAGCGGCATTAGGTACAGAGTTTAGAACAGGACATATGGTTTCTAGCAAGACAAGCCCCTATAATACAAGAGAAACGAGTCCAAATTCTCATTTTATTTCTGTGATGGCAACAGAAGACAATACGAAGATACGTTTTTCTGATTTTAATGTTGGTGCTGTTTTTTATAATGTAAAAAAGAAACACAGTAAGGATAAACCATATCTTCCTATAATGAAGGATGTAAGTATTGTTTTGCAGAAAGGTCAATCATATATCATTGCAGAAGTCGCAATGGATTTTGTAAGAGGGTATGAAAACGCTAGTTTTGGTCTTCACATTACTTCAAACCACCCTATAGCTGTAAATGTAGGTTCTATTACGAGTTTACCTCCGAGGAGAAAACTAATACTAAATTATAGTAGCGATATAGGCTTTGATCAAATAATACCTGTGAGCAGACTAGGTAATGAATATATGGTCATGCAAGGAGAGGCTTCCTCTAAATTTGAAAAAGTCGTGGTCGTAGCTACTAAGGACAATACGGATATAACTGTCAATGGAAAGGATAATGTGAAATTGAATGCTGGAGAGTTTATTATTTTAGATGAATTTGTTGACAGAGTAATGTTTTTAAAAGGAAATCACCCTTATTATGTCTATCAAAATACTGCGGGGTCTAATAAAAGATACTCCTGTGGTTTTAATTTTTTACCCGCTTGGAATGCTTGTTTGACTAGTACAGATGTTGCTATTGGTGATTTTTCTTATCTATCTACTACTTATAAATCAAATAGATCTTATGCTGTAGCTAATGGTGTGAAATTTAATTTTACAAGCAAAGTAAATGCGAAGGTAAAAATTTTAGACCCAGTATTAGGTGAATTGTATCATTTCCTTGAGCTAAAAAAAAATGAGCTCATACCTAGCTTTCCCTTTTATACGGCTACATACAGACTCTCTTCTGATATTGAGAATATACTTATCTCTTCTGAGGATCCACTTAGTTTGTCATTGACGTATAAGTCTAATGCTATAGGAGCAGCAAGTTATTTTAGTGGTTTTATAACCCCTCCCTACATAGAACTTGAACAAACTAGTATTTCAAGCTTCAAACAAACAGGTTATGTACAGTTGAAATCCATAGCAACAGAAGACTACGAATCTTATCACTGGTACAAAGATGGTTTACTAGTCAAGGAGACGAAAGAAAATAGCTTGGATATTTCTACTGGTGGAAAGTACAAGGTAGTAGGAGTAAGGGGCAAATGTCAAATAAAAAGTTTCCAAAAAGTAGTTGACTTTGATGAAATAGCAAAACTAGCTGAAACGGCTACTATGGTAGAGCAACATATAGATGAAGATAGTATAGTAACCGAACAGCCAGTAACAGATGAAGATAGTTTGTTTTTAGATCAAATGGATACGGCAATAGCTAAAGATACAATACCCCCAAAAATAACATTTCCCAATTTAAATTTTGAATATGATCGATCTGTCATGATAGATAAATCAAAAGGTCTTTTGCAGGAAATAATACTTACATTGAAGCTTTATCCCAATATAAAGCTAAAAATTAGAGGACATACAGACTGTCAAGGGAGTGAAGTTTATAATCAAAAACTATCAGAAAAAAGAGCTAGCTACGTATTCGAATATATGGTTACACAAGGTATTGACAAAGAAAGGTTGTCTATAGAAGGAGTAGGAGAGAAAGAGCCACTTCATGATTGTACTTGTGAGCAAAAAGATATATGTAGTGAAGTAGATTTTCTCGTTAATAGAAGAGTAGAATTTATTGTGTTGTACGATTAAAATTTGAGCTAATCGTTGAAGCATGATGCTTTAGTGATTAGCTCAAATAGAAAGGGCTATAGTTTCATGATAATTTTACCGAAGTAATAGCCTCCCATAATTCCGAATTGCTGTACTCTACGGCTATATACAAAACTACCATTTGCTGTATTTTCTAAGTTAGTGTTTTTGTCTGGATAAACATCAAACAAGTTGTTAGCGCCAACAGTTAGTGATATATTGTTGTTTAGCTTATAGCGCACAGAAATGTCAGTTATCCATTTGGGACTAAAAGTCTCGTCTTTTTCTTCATTTTCTGCATCTACATATTTCACAGCTCCAAAGCGTGAGTTGATGAGCACAAACTTAAATTTGTTTGTTTGTGCGCTTAACTTTATTACAGTCTTTGACCTTGGAGTAGCGTCTTGTAATCTAGATATTTCCCCTCTATCAAATATCTTTTCTTCTTGCTCTTCTAATAGCTCAGAAGTTATAGGCGTTCTTGTAATATTTGTACGGTTATAATTATAGCCTAAATGAAAGTTATATACTACCTTGTCCGTATTTAATGAATAGACCGAAAATACGTCAATACCATAAGTGTTTGAGTTTACAGCATTGGTAAAAAACTGAGCTTCTGAGATACCAAAAGGGTTGAGGATAGGATAAAAATTCGCCGAATCATCATCAACCGAAATAATGCTTGTAAGAACGATTCTGTCATCTATGCTTATATTGTAATAGTCCATGGTAATAGATAGGTTTTCTATAGGTCTAGAGGTCAGTCCAAAGCTATAGCTACTACTAAGCTCAGGCTTTAGGCTTTCAAACCCGAATGATTTGCTTACTGAGCTTTCGTTGTTAAAGGTTGCTACTTGCACTAGCTCATCAGCATCTGTACTAGAAGTAATAGTACTTACTTTGTTATAGTATATCTGATGCAAAGATGGTGCTTTGAAGCCTGTGTTATAAGCTGCTCTTACAACTAAGCCTTTACCAAATTTGTACCTTGAAGCTACTTTCCATGATAAGTTAGTCCCAAAGTCAGTATAAGACTCAAACCTACCTGCCAAGTTTATCAATAGTTTTTTGGTAGGCTGTACGTCAATGTCTATATAAGAACTGGCGTTAGAACGAAGTTTTCTGATCTCGTTTTCGGGTTGAAAGCCAGGGAATAATTGCATACCAGCTATCTTGCTATCACCTGCGTCAGTAGTATCGCTACCGTCAGTGTAAGAGTTTGTTTCTCCTGCTACGATCTCGTAGTTTTCTATTCTAAATTTAAAGCCAAATGATAGGTTGGTAGGAATAAAAACTTTGTCAAATGATCTTTTGACATCTAGCGCTATGATATCTTGACCATATCGGAAACCTCCTGCATAAGCAGAAATAGGGGATGCTGTTCCTAGTGACGCATTGTTGGAGTTTTTTACGGTGAAATCAAAAGCATTGCTTCCACTATTGTTGCTAAAGTCTATGTCCCACTTATCATTGATTGTTCCTCTCACACCTAGCACTAGAGAGTTGTCCCTAATATCTGTGTGCATTTCAGGCGAAAAACCATAGTTATAAAAGTCTTCCACTATTTTGAGGCTATCTTTTGGAAACCTATAGAAGCCCTTTGACACTCCTTTGCGGTAATTGAGTCCACCATTGGCGTAGATTTCCATTCCTTTTTTGATTTCTATGGCAGTATTGAAGAATATATTGGCATTTCTAGTGTGCGCTTGACCTATTTCCATGATTTTTTCTTCATCATAACCGTCTCCATTGTTTTCAAAAAAATCAGCTCTGTCTTCAAGGCTATTGTCTCTATCATCGCCAAAGATTTCACCTGTATAATTGCCCGCCCTGTTGATAGGCATAATATTGATGAACGAACCTGTAACATTCAAAAATCCTAATTTCCCCAAGCCGAAACCATAGTTTCCACTGAAACCTTGCGAAGAGCCATCATTTTGATAGCTATTGCCAACAGTAGTTTTTAGCGTAGCTACCCCTGTTTTTTTCTTTAGAATGATATTGATTACTCCTGCTATGGCATCAGAACCATAGATGGCAGCAGCACCATCTCTTAATACTTCTATTCTTTCTATTGCTGCAACGGGTATAGCATTGAGGTCAACGCCAGAAGAACCTCTTCCAAAAGTTCCATTGATATGTATCAAAGCACTAGAATGTCTTCGTTTGCCATCTACCAGTACTAGCACATGCTCTGAAGATAAGCCTCTCAATGAGATAGGGTCCGTATGATCGCTACCATCCGCTATGGTTTGTCTTGTAGAGTAAAAGGTAGGGACCATATAGTGAAGTAACTGCCCTAAGTTTTGTTGATTATAATCTTTGATATCTTTGGCGGTAATTACATCTATAGGTACAGCACTTTCCATTTGTTTCTGCTTCAAAGGAGTCGTAGAGCCAGAACCAACCTCTTCGTTCATTAGTGTTGGTTTTAGCAGAATGTTCAAGTTTACAGTTCTCAGGTCTGTAACGATGATCTTTTGAAGCTCTGTAGTATATCCACTTTTGGATATGACTAACGTATAAGTACCTGTATCCACTTCAAAGGCAAAATAACCATCTGCATTGGTGATAGCACCAAAAGATGTACCCTCGAGTAGTACCGTTGCATCTGATTGCGAGCTTAGTTTATCACTCACATAACCTGTGATGAATCCGTATTGTGCATAGCATAAACTTGCAAATAATAGCAGTGGGGTTAATAAGATAGTTTTCATGGGGGTATATAGGTTTTAAGTTATAGGTTTTAAGTTTTATGTTATTAGTCGATAGTTCATGTTAGCTTTGGGTAATGAGCTTTGAGCTATACGCTTTCAGTGTTCTTACGTCATTATATCTTTTATCTTAAGTCTTGTCTCTCAAAATCCTCAATAGTCCAGTTCTTCATTTTTAATTTCTTTAATTTTTTCATTATTAATTAGCTTGTGCCACTTTTGTGGAATAAAATCCAGCTCTTTTGAGTATCTAATATTGAGCCATTAGTATAAAGTATAAACATATTATACACTAATCATTAACCAATAATCACTGAAAACCTAATTCATTTTTTAATTACTTTAATTTTTTCATTTCTTGAATAAAGGCACAAACTACCAAGTTATTTCCTCCCTTCTTTAATCTTTGATCCTTAATCTTTAACCTCTGTCCACTTTCGTGGAATAAAATCCTGCTTTTTAGAGTATCTAGTAATTAGGATTAAGTTTTTAGTACAAAGTTTATTAAACACTAATCGTTAATCACTGGTTTCAACACATACCCCATCACTCAGCATTAATAACCTTATTTACCCTTTCACAGGTACTTTGGCATCAACCTGCGTTTTGCTGGCTTTGTATTCTTCTATATTTGTAGAGGTATAGTTATGGTGATCTATGATCTTGTCGTAACGGTCTGAGATAAGGCGTAACAATGCATCTGTTTGTTTTTTGTGTTTTTTGAAAGTAGATTTTTTGGCTAATACGTGGTAATAGTTATTATCATGGACCATCGAAAAACAGTATAAATAACTTTTAGTTTGTTTGTCAGATACATTAAGCGTTTTTAATGATTTTGATTTTATCATGATTAAATCCATATCTTCTTTGAGTTTATCTAGTTCATCACTTACATTTTTTGTTTCAGGCAAAGCCACAGTATTGATGTTGAGCGCTTTTTTAAAGTTAGATTTCCAATCGTCATTTTTGATGAATACATCTGCAAAAGATTGTGGACAAAACAGATTAAGGTCGATTGGTTTTACCTGTATGTTGATGGTTTTATCTACTTTGTAGTCTTCGGATTCGGCATGTAGTAAGTAGGTGCCACTCTCGTAAGTGGTGAAGTTTGGTGCATTTGAGATGAGTTTGTCTCCTTTATACCATTTGTAAACTGTATTGTACTTATTTGAGATTGTTTTTATCTTAGCTATCTGCTCAAAACGATAAGGCTCTGGTGTAATAATACTTACAGATAGTGGTATGCTAGATTTTACTTTTACACTGATAGGTTGCGAAGCTACTTTTTGCCCCCCGCTAGTAATGGCTATAGCTTGGTAAGTACCTGTCTTTCTTATTTTTAGTTCCGCAGCGTTTGTATTTGTTTTTTTTCCATTGTAATACCATTCGTAGCTTACATCTTTTACGTTTGAGAAAGCATGTAGTACGCCCTGGTCTTGAAATTCGGCTTTTTCTCCTTCTGAGATATTTACTTTTAGTGTTAGTTCAGGACTTTTTCTTAGGATAAAAT
Organism: Cytophagales bacterium; assembly: GCA_011524675.1. Lineage (GTDB taxonomy): Bacteria > Bacteroidota > Bacteroidia > Cytophagales > JAAEPT01 > WTJX01. Next base: position 1,929 of record WTJX01000429.1, on the reverse strand, counting down.
CATTAGACCTTAGTGAAGTGGATTCCCAAGGCACTTGTAAACCGTTGGATTTCTCGATGACTTCGTTTCGTACTTTACTCATGAGGTCTATCAACTTAGTGTCTGGGTACATCATATATTTCAATAAGGATTCAGTGTAGAGACCATTTTCAAAACTTTCGTAAGCCTTACCTCCTGGGCTAGTAGAGAAGCATAGCAGTGTACCACTTGGTGCTTCTGCAATAGCAAAACCTTTGTTTATTTCTGCTATATTATTGTCTGATTCGCTGTAAGACCTACAAGCGTCAAGGATAATGATTTTGGTTTTGTCTTCGTACTTATTGATAAGTTGGGAGAGGCTATGCAATGGAACACAACTCAATGCCACATCGGATGAGTAGGTTATATTTACATCTACGGGGACTAAGTAATTGTTACCTAAGTATTGGGTGCCATGACCTGCATAGTAGAATAATGCAACGTCGTAATATTTGATCTTCTCTGTAAATGAAAGAATTTCTTCTTTCAAAGATTGATAGTTTAAATCGTAGGCTTCTGTAACATCAAAGCCTGTGCCTCGTAACTGATCGGCTATATCCCTTGCATCTTTGATGGGGTTTAGGAGCACAGGGACGCTTTTATAATTGGTGTTGCCAATGACAAGCGCAATTCTTCTTTCTGCCTTGGTATTCGAGCAGAACATGAAAAATAGAAAAATTGATAATATGGTTAAGCTAATATTTTTTTTCATATAAAATAAAGTTAAATATTAATGTAAGCGCATGTTTTAGTTTTTTGTTTTTTTCTTAGATACAAAAATGAGAATACAAGACAACTATTCCTATTTTTTTGATGAAAATTGTTTTGAAATCACAAGGAGAATTCTCTAAACTTTAATTTTTCCTTTTTTTGACCGCATAAAGTTAATCAAATTGATTGGTTAGCGATCAAACTATGTTTAAAAAATGAACATATGATTAGAAAATTGTAATTTCTGTCTGTTTTTTTACTGTTTCATCTTCTCCGCTGCTATCAACCCATTCAAAAAACGAGTATAAATCTGAGGGGAAAAAGATTTTTTCTTAAAAAAAGTTTAAATCAGCTCCTTTATTTTTTTCAGTAAGGGCACAAACTACCAGGCTACATTACAGTCCTTTTTTAATCCCTTCCCACATACTGGCTCGTTGCTAAAAACAGACTAAGGTCTATTTTCTTAACGCTTCCGCCCTTTCGAGTACTAAATCAATAGTATAAAGTACAAATTATATTAATCACTAATCATTAATCATTGACCACTATAGAAATTCATTTTTTCATTTTCTTGAACATAGGCACAAACTACCAAGTTATACTGCCATAACTCAACACTAATCGTTAATCACTAATCACTATCACCCTTCATTTTTTAATTTCTATAAAGCTCTAGTTTCTCAATCCACATAACACCCCATTATTCATTATAATTTTTATATCTTTTGAAATTAGAACTTTTGAGAACAAACTATTAATTTAGATTTTAAATTTTTAAGTAAAAACATGGGCAAAAGCTTACAAAAGCGTTTAAGGTCAATTATTAGGTTTTTTCCTATCCAACTGTTTCTCTTACAGTTCAAGAGAAATGTATTGTTGGTATTTTTTTGGCTTGTGTTATTTGCGATCATTACCCATAATTTTGGACTAGGCATTGGCTTAAACTATTTATTCTTAGACCCAGAATACTTAAATCAAATCTCCTTCTTCAGTATGCTATTTGTAGGGATAGCCTTTGGTGTTTTTTGCATGTCATATTTTATTACTACCTACATCCTCAATAGTAAGCTGTATAACTTTTTAGGGACGATACGCTATCCTTTTTTAACCTTTTGTATCAACAATAGCATATTACCTCTCCTATTTTCGATACTCTATCTATACAACTTTATAGAGTTTCAGATGAAGAATAGCTTGTGT
>WTJX01000374.1 GCA_011524675.1 Cytophagales bacterium | reverse complement strand
AAAATTATCGGCATCAAAAACAAAAACAATTTTCTTTTTAGGCGAATATATAAGAGGGTCATAATACCCATGAAAAGGCATACCGTTTATATCGTAGAGTTCACCAATAGGGGTTTGTGCTTGGGCTGTTTTTACCATGCCAATGAGCAGCGTAATAAAAAGGAGTATTTTTTGGTTTTGAAGAGTGAGGTGGCACATAGTTCTATATTTGTTTGGAACAAAATTCATGTATTTCACCACAAAAATAACACTTTTAACATAACAAAAACCTGTAAATCAGAAAAATACGAGCACTTCTCAAACAAAGAAGCACCCGAATTTTCTTATAATGAATATAATATATTCTACGACTACGATCCACACATTAAACAATCATCACCTTCTGCCGATTTACTTTGAGCGATAATATTACGTAATTCTTGTGGTGACAAACTACTTTCCTGATGTAACTGTGACGTAGCTACTTTTTTTGAAGTAGGCATTGAAGAATCAATAGATAACTGTGCTGGGCTTACCTTATCATTTTGCGTTTTCAAAGTAAACTTAATGGCATCTACTGCCGATTTTGTTCTTAAATAATACATTCCTGTTTTTAAGCCACTTTTCCAAGCATAGAAGTGCATAGATGTAAGTTTGGACATGGTAGCCCCTTCCATAAATAAATTTAAGGATTGTGATTGGTCAATGAAGAAACCTCGATCTCTAGACATATCTATAATATCTTTCATAGACATTTCCCAAACTGTTTTATACAGATCTTTTAATTCTTGTGGTATACCTGTTATATTTTGGATAGAACCATTGGCACGCATAATCATATCCTTTAACTCGTCACTCCAAAGCCCCAAAGCCACTAAATCATGCAATAAGTGTTTATTAACTACTATGAACTCTCCTGAAAGCACACGTCTGGTATAAATATTACTGGTATAAGGCTCAAAAGCCTCATTATTTCCTAAAATTTGAGAGGTAGATGCTGTAGGCATTGGAGCGATTAATAAAGAATTACGTACTCCATGCACTTTTATTTGCTCTCGTAAAGCTGTCCAGTTCCAGCGTCCACTGAGATCCTCGTCATTAATTCCCCAAAGATTATACTGAAATTCACCTTTAGAAATAGGAGATCCTTCATAACTAGAATAAACCCCCTCTTCTTTTGCCATTTCCAAAGAAGTAGTTAAAGCAGCAAAATAAATAGTTTCAAAAATATCTTTATTCAAAACTTTAGCCTCATCAGAAGTAAAAGGCAATCGCAATTTAATAAACGTATCCGCAAGACCTTGTACTCCTAAACCTACTGGACGGTGTCTTAAATTAGAATTTTCAGCCTCTTTTATTGGGTAGTAATTCCGATCAATAACTTTATTTAAATTCCTAGTAACTCTTTGAGTTACATTGTATAATTCTTTATGATCAAAAGCTCCATCCTTAACAAATTTTGGAAGAGCTATGGATGCTAAATTACACACTGCTACTTCGTCTGGACTCGTATATTCCATAATCTCTGTACAGAGATTAGAAGAACGAATTGTTCCTAGATTTTTTTGATTAGACTTACGATTTGCAGCATCTTTATAAAGCATATAAGGAGTTCCTGTTTCAATTTGAGACTCCAAGATCTTTTCCCAAATTTCACGTGCTTTCACCTTTTTTCGCCCTTTATTTTGAGCTTCATATTGCGTATATAAGCTTTCAAATTCTTCGCTGTGTACATCAAATAAACCAGGACATTCGTTAGGACACATAAGCGTCCAATCGGCATCTTGCTCTACTCTTTTCATAAAAAGATCTGGAATCCAAAGTGCATAAAATAAATCACGAGCACGCATTTCTTCCTTTCCGTGATTTTTACGTAACTCTAAGAAATCGAAAATATCTGCATGCCAAGGCTCTATGTAAATAGCAAATGAACCTTTACGTTTTCCACCTCCTTGATCGACATATCTTGCCGTGTCGTTATATACACGAAGCATAGGAACTATTCCATTAGAGGTTCCATTAGTACCTGAGATATATGCCCCTGTAGCTCTTATATTATGAATAGATAGTCCAATACCTCCTGCAGATTGTGAAATTTTAGCTGTTTGCTTTAACGTATCATAAATCCCCTCGATACTATCATCTTGCATTGTAAGTAAAAAACAAGAAGACATTTGAGGTTTTGGGGTTCCTGAATTGAAAAGTGTTGGTGTTGCATGGGTAAAATACTTTTTAGACATCAGCTCATAGGTCTCTATGGCAGCATCAATATCATCCAAGTGAATACCAATAGAAACTCGCATGAGCATATGTTGTGGACGCTCCGCAATTTCCCCATTGATTTTTAACAAATAAGAACGCTCTAGAGTCTTAAAACCAAAATAATCATAGCTAAAATCACGATTGTATATTATAGTAGAATCGAGTTTATCTTGGTTATCCTGAATAATTTTGTAAACATCATCAGCAATAAGTGCTGCTGATTTCCCTGTTCTTGGGTTAACGTATTCGTAAAGATCCTTAATCGTATCTGAAAAACTCTTTTTGGTGTTTTTATGTAAATTTGATACCGAAATACGTGCAGCAAGCTTGGCATAATCTGGATGAGAAACAGTCATAGTTGCAGAAATTTCTGCTGCAAGATTATCTAATTCACTAGTAGTAACTCCGTCATACAAACCTTCAATTACTCGCATAGCCACTCGCACAGGATCTACTAAATCATTTAGACCATAACACATTTGGCGTACACGTGCCGTAATTTTATCAAACATCATAGGCTCTTGACGCCCATCTCTTTTTACTACAAACATATATATTGAAATACTTTTAAACACAAAATTCCACAAGTCAAAATAAACTATTAAAACTTGTTTGATACATTTCTAAAAATAAAAATGCTACAAGTGATTCAAGCTTTTTTATTAAGCTAAAAAGTTTGAATCACTTTAAAATATGATTCTATTACTGGAAAACACCTTATTTCTTAACTACAAAAAAATGAAGCACTCTTAAAAATCAGCATCAAAGCTAATTTTATCACTTTCTCCATCATTGTGCATTACTCCTGCTTTTTGATATTCAGAAACTCGTTTCTCGAAGAAATTTGTTTTTCCTTGTAAAGAAATCATATCCATGAAATCAAAAGGATTAGAAACATTAAATTCTTTACTACAACCCAGCTCTGAAAGTAATCTATCTGTTACAAACTCTAGGTACTGAGTCATGAGCTTTGCATTCATACCTATAAGACTTACTGGTAAAGATTCTGTTATAAAAATCTTTTCTACTTCTAAGGCTCCTAAAATAATTTCCCGAATACGAGACGCTGACACTTTTTCAATAAGATGGTGATTATGTAAATGTACTGCAAACTCTGTGTGCATACCTTCATCCCTAGAGATAAGCTCATTAGAAAAAGTAAGCCCTGGCATTAAACCTCTTTTCTTTAACCAAAAAATAGCACAGAATGCCCCTGAAAAAAAGATACCTTCCACAGCAGCAAAAGCAATCAATCGCTCTGCAAAGGATGTTGACTTTACCCAATTAAGGGCCCAAACAGCTTTTTTCTTAATGGCAGGAAATTCTTCAATAGCTCTAAAAAGTTTATCCTTTTCCTGTTCATTTTTCACATAAGTATCTATGAGCAACGAATAGGTTTCTGAATGAATATTTTCAATCATCATTTGAAACGTATAGACAAACATTGCCTCTGGGTACTGTACCTCATTGACAAAATTC
>WTJX01000464.1 GCA_011524675.1 Cytophagales bacterium | reverse complement strand
CGTCAATATCATGATGCCCCCAGCCAACTACGGCTTCAGTCAAAAATTTGCTTGGCTCACTGATCAGTTTTGCATTTCATGGCAGTTTAATTTGGCGTAAAAGGTAGCTCTTTTGAGTATTTAGTAGTAAGTAAGTATCTGGTATCTAGTATTAAAGAGTCTATGGTCGATAGTCTATGAGTTTTTAGAAGTTAGCTATTAGTTTTTTATACCTATAACACATCATACATAATCCATAATAACTCAATGTTAAGCCCAGTTAATCACTAACCACTAATCTCTAATCACTGTTTCTAAATCGTAAATGGTCAATCGTCCAATCGAAGCCCATTCATTTTTTAATTGTTTAATTTCTTAATTCGGTAACGCTCTACTCTTCCAATCCTCACAACACCCCATTATTCATTATACATCATTAATTATTCATTAGCTTACGCCACTTTCGTGGAATAAAATCCAGTACTCAAAGTATCTAGTATTGAATGATAAGTCATTATGATAATTTATTAAACACTAATCGTTAATCACTAACCTCTAAAAAAAACTCACAACTCATAACCCATCACCCATCACTCAGCACAAATCTCTAATCGTTAATCACTGTCTTAAAATCTCATAGTCTCTTATTATTTTTTTACCAAAAAATGACGTACTTCGCACTATGCTTAAAACAACAGTAAAAGTAGGAGAAATCAGTAACCTTTCAGATGCGCGCTACTGTGCAGGTATGGGAGTAGAAATGCTAGGTTTTTTATTAGACACTGAAGAGGCGATAACTATCGCCGATGTCAAAGAAATTACTAGCTGGATAGAAGGATGTAAGTATGTAGCAGAGTTTAAAACAAGTTCACTGGAACAGATAGAAAAAGCAATGCAAGACTTTTCGTTTGACTATATACAAATACAAGATAAAACCTTAGTGCCAGCACTTCAAGAAAAAGGGCTAAACATCATATTACAATGCAATGCCAATGAAGTAGAGTCAACTTTGGCTGTAGATTATCTACTCTTAAAAGAACCATTGAGTGAGTTACCAACTACTGATAGCCCGATTTTGTATGAGGGAGATATGGATAATCAATCATTAGAACAAATAGTAGAGACAGTAGCAGGCATCAATCTAATGGGGAGTGAAGAAATAAGACCAGGCTACAAAGATTTTGATGAGTTAGCAGATATTTTGGAGTCCATAGAACTTGAGGATTAAGTTTTTGGGGAACATGTGGTCAGAAAAGACCCAATGATGAAAAGATAAATAGCAAAAATCAAAAGGTTGGGTTTTAAATTTTTGATTTTTGGAACTCCTAGTTCGTCAATGGCAGTCGTTTTTACATTTGTTACAAATGCCCGAAATAGTAAAGTTCACTTCATGAATTTCATAATCATTGGGTAAACTAAAAATAGGTACTACATCTTCCAAGCAGATGACCTCCTTACAATTTTTGCAGCTAAAGTGTATGTGATTATGGTGATGTTTATCTCCATTGCATGTACTTTTGCAGCTTGCGTACCTAGAGATACCTTCTGTGTCTATTGCTCTATGGATTTTACCGTTTTCAAGTAACTTTTCTAGTACCCTATAGATCGTTACTCTATTGCATAAACCATCTAGTTCCTTTTGTATGTCATGGTGTGACAGTGCCTTATTTGACTTAGAGATAAGCTCATAGATGGCAATAGATATTTTTGTTGTTCTTGTAGACATGATTTTTTTTGCAACTCTGTTGCAAATATAGTTTTTATCTCCTTAACTTTGTAGCATAAAAGTAAATTTTAGTGATGTCATTTTTTATAATATGGCATTACTTGAAACAGAGCTTTTTTATGCTACTTTTCTAATAAGAGAGGTGTTTTTTTAATACTACAATAATAAATAAAATGAAATTGATTAAAAATGGTTTATGGGCATTGTTGCTCGTATTATTTGCTGTTGCTTGTACAAAGGATGATGACATCACTCCAGAGGACGCACATGAAGAAGAGGTAATCACTACCTTGAAATATATATTGACGAATGACGATGATATTGCCACTTTTGTTTACAGAGATATGAATAACGACGGAGATACGGATGATGACGGAGATACGCTTATTTTAGATTCTTTGGTTACAGGGATTACTTATACTGGTGAAATCCTTTTGTTAAACGAATTAGAAGAAGAAACAGATACCATTTCGATAGAAGTATTAGAAGAGGCGACAGAACATGAATTCTTTTACGATATAGATATAGATGCATCAACTATAACTAAAACAGATTTGGATAGTAATGATAATGCTTTTGGGTCAAAAACAACACTAGCTGTTGATAACTTAGTTTTATTAAACGGTACAATAAAAGTTTTATTAAAACATGAACCAACGAAGCCTAATACTTTTACTTATGATGATGCAGATGGAGAGACAGATATAGATGTAACGTTTACTCCTATAAAAACCTATTCGCCAGAAGACTAAACATATATTGACTTTGTAAAACTATTCGTAACTGTTCGGTAAACTACGTTTGGTGTGTGCTTTTTTGATAGTCCAATAATCGCTTTAGTCAAAGAAGTACACTAAAAGTTCTACAGCATTAAAACGAACTTTACCGAATACTTATTATTATTCTTGTGCGCTTTGGTTTATTGCTTTTTCTAATGTTGATACTAAGGTTATCCTTATGGGGACAGCCTTGTACCTATACCATCAAAGGAAAAGTAATAGATCAAGCGACCAAAGAAGAACTAGTAGGAGCGGTTATCCAACTAAAAGAACAAGGCAAGGCTACGCAAGCAGATGTCGAGGGTAGTTTTGAATTGAAAAATCTTTGTACCTGCGAAGATTGTCATCTCCTCATCTCTCACTATGGCTGCGAGTCTGTGCAGCTACATTTACATTCCATCAGAGACACCATTCTAACGATATACCTACATCATCATACTGAACTACTAGACGAAGTAGTAGTACATGGTCATGGAGAGGTAGAGCATACTACACAAAGCCATACACTCAAAAAAAAGGCAATTACCCAAAAGGGAAATAAGAACTTAGCAGACGCACTGTCTTCCATAGAAGGGGTGAGTGTCATCAAAAGTGGATCAGGCATTTCAAAACCCGTAGTCCATGGCTTGTTTGGCAATCGTGTAGCCATTATGAATAATGGCGTGCCTCAATCTGGGCAACGGTGGGGAAACGATCATGCGCCAGAGATAGACATGTATGTTGCCGACCACGTAGCTGTAATAAAGGGAGCAAGTGCTACAGCCTATGCTGGGAGCACATTGGGCAGTGTAGTATTAGTAGAAGTAGCTCCCATACCCAAAGACCCACATCTACATGGAAATGTAAATTACCTTTATCAAACCAATGGCAGAGGACATACTGCCAATATACAACTAGAGAATAGTAATAAAATAATAAACTGGAGACTCACAGGGACAGCAAAAAGAGTAGGTGATTTACACGCACCAGACTATTATCTTACCAATACAGGAAGAAAAGAAAATGATATAGCCTTACAATTAGAACGGAATATTACCAAAAACTGGACTGCGGAAGCCTATTATAGTTATGTTAATACCGAAATAGGTGTTCTCAGAGGTTCGGTAGCTTCCACAATAAGCAATTTGGAAAATTATTATCATTTCTCAGAACCTTTTGGTACACAAGAAGATTTTTCTAGGGAGATCAATGCTCCTAGACAGTTGGTCAATCATCATTTGGCAAAAATAAAAAGTTCTTATT
>WTJX01000226.1 GCA_011524675.1 Cytophagales bacterium | reverse complement strand
ATTAAGTACAAGGTACAAAGTACTAAGTACAAAGAATGGTTTCTTTTAAGTTATTCGAGTACTAAAAAGTTAGCACACTATCTTTTTTAAATGTTTTCCTTATCGTGGTACTTGGTACTATTCAGCAGTAATTTAGTTTTTGCTTTACTATAACTATATATTGACTGTTGACCATTGACTATGGACATCATTACCCTTATTGTTTACTCCTTTTGAGCTATGATAGCATATTCAGAGTCTATCTTATTATCCTGTGAAGTTCCTACTTCAGGATAGCTTCTTAGGAAGTTGTTTTCGTCCACGATGTTAAATACATAGTGCGTAGTACCTTTGGGTAACTTAGCTATTACTTTCCCATTTTGAGAAACATCGGCAGTTATCCTATACCAGTCTTCTCTACGAGAACCTCCATTGAGTGTGTATAGTAAGGCAGCTTCTGTTATTTTAGCTTTGTTTGTTTCGTAACGAAGCCATACTTCTCCATTCGTTTTTGCCCCATGCTCTACCACCTTAGGTACTAATTCTTGCTTGCTTAGTTTGGTGAGACAGTTAGGATTTCTATAGGCAGGCATAGCCCCCATGTCTTCTATTACTTCGTTTAGATCGCTTAGCATTTCTGCCAACAAGGCAGGCTTGCTTTCTGCTAAGTCTATTTGTTCGTTGATGTCTTTCATATTGCCTTTTTCATCATATAGCTCATACAAATTGAATTGTTTTTTGTGAGGGTTGTCTATATGGTCATAGTTCATGATGAGCTTGAAACGGTCTTTTCTGATGCTAGTATTTAGCTGTACAGAGTGTGGGAAGTGCCAAAACATCGTATTTCTTACCTTTCCATTTTCGTCTTCCACAAGCTTTTTATTTGTTGGGTCTTTGCGTAATAGTTTGGTGAGATCACATCCGTCAAATCCTTTTTGTTTCTTAGCACCTGTTAAGTTGAGGATAGTAGGCATGATGTCCATACCATTTACCATGACTTGGCTTTCTACATTTTTTGGGATATCTGGTCCCAACACAAGGAAAGGTACTCTTATACCACCTTCTTGGAGGTTGATTTTTCCTCTATCTAGTGGATAGTTGTCTGTGATGTTTTCTTGGTCGCGCTCCATACCTCCATTGTCAGAAGTGATGAATACATAAGTATTTTCAATCAATTGATGCCCTTTCCATCTTGGGTCTTCTTGTTGCTTTAGGTACGATACTAGTTGGTGTACATTGTAGTCAAATTTTTCTACCATGGCAGCATAGTACGGGTTTCGTTGTCCTACTTCAAATATTTCGTCTCCCTTTAGAGGGTAGCCATAGCCCATTTTTAAGGCATATTTTTTTAGTAAATCTTCTGTACGTATGTGTATAGGGGTATGTACGAGATAGGCTGCGAAGTAGCAAAAGAAAGGCTTTTCTTTCTGAACAGCCTCTTTCATAAAGTCCAGTGCATCTTCTGTAGTTTCATCAAAAGCATACCCATTTTCATCAAGCCTATAAGGGTCGTTGGGATCAGTAGTCGCAAAATCTCTTATTCTTTCTTTTACGTTCCAACCTTTGCTTTGATGGATGCCTCTATTTTGTCTTGAAAAGTCAAAGCCTTGGTCTTTGGGCTGTGGAAAACCTGATCTAGCTACTATGTGCCATTTGCCAGAATGACCGCTGAGGTAGCCATATGGTTTTAATGCTTCTGCTATCGTTGTTTCTGAGGCTTCTAAGCGGATGTTCTTGTATGGCGACATTACCTTAAAATGGGGAGACAGAGGTTTTGGGCATGTGCCTCCAGCTACGCTAGTGATCCCTAAACGGGCAGGGTGTTTACCTGTAAGGATGGAAGCACGAGAAGGGCCACATACACAGGCAGGAGAATAGGCTTGCCAAAATTTTACGCCTTCTTTGGATAAAGCATCCATATAGGGTGTTTCGAAGATGGCGTTATTGTCCACATCATAACAACCTACATCTTGCCAACCAAGGTCATCAGCATAGATGATAAGAATATTGGGCTTTTCGGGTCTTTTGGATGAAAAGGCTAAAGCCATACAAAAAATAAGAGTGGTTGTGATGAATGTTTTTTTCATTGTTTTATAAAGTTGAAAATGCCTAATTCGTTTTAGGACTTTATGTGATATTAAGAGCATGCTTGATTTTTTCGTCTCACACTAAAAAAACTAAGCGATTCAAAAAAAGTCATACATGTTCTTGTCTTTCGTTTATTAGAAGGCTTTGCAAAACCATCTTTTGCACTTATTTGGCGTTATACAAAATTTTAAAATCCTCATTTACAGTCAGTAAACTGCGGTTTTAAAATTTTGAAAGCCTTAACTAAGCATAAAACCTTAGTTATGCAAAGCCTTCTATTATTGTATCATTATTTTTTTTGTACTGCCCGTATTAGGGTTTCTGAGGAGATAAACTCCACTATTCAAAGAAGTTACATCCATGCTATTGTCAGTAGCAGAGATAACCTTAGAGAGTAATACCGTTCCTTCGACCGATACTAGTTCTATCATTTCGCTTTGCAAGTAAGAAGGTATATTAGTAAACTGTAACAGACCATTAAGTACAGGGTTGTTTATGCTTACACCTTGCGTAGCTAATATGCCATTTCCAGTAGATGAAATCACCTCCAAAGAAGCTGCTTTATTTCTAAACGTCCATGCGTCAATAGCAAGCGTAGTACTTCCATCATTTGTAAAAGTAATCACATCTGAAGTTCCTTCAAGCACTTTTAGGTTACTTACTATTATTTGGTAAAACGTACCAAGTTGTTCGCCATTGGAGCCTGTTCCTCCATTACCAGCAATAGTTACGGTCTGATCTGTAACAGAAATGGAATTTAAATTTGATGATACAGTATATGATCTAGACAAGGTAGTACCAACAGCTAGTCCTGTATGTTGTACCCAGATAATGACTTCTAAAGAATTTAGAGTGTCTATCGCACTGTTGGTTCCAGTATTAGGTGCGATATCTCCTAACGAAACACTCGCCGTCATACTTTCATCCTGTGCAATGAAGGTTAAACTCGTTGTAATTGTTGGGCTAAAATAATCCTCACTATTTTGCGATACTATAGTAGAAGCCCCAGATGTACTGATAGGTGTAATGTCTAATTGTGCATTTGAAATTAAACATGTTCCTAGAGCATATAGTGTAATGTAAATTCTTCTCATATTTATACTTGTTTTAAAAATGAATAAAGGCATGTTTTGAGTAAACATGCGTTGATTTGTTCTAATACAAAAGACTATAAAAATAGATGGGTAATGAAGCTTTTTCATGCACATACGCGACAAGTCAACGTATGCTAAGCATAGCTATTGATAGGCTTTTTATGATTATCTAAGAGGATAAAGCGAAAAAGATAAATACCTTCTAAGGTGTGAGGCAGTATATGGAAGCTGAAAAAAAATGAGATAAAAAACGCGTTTTTACACCGCACTCCCTTATTTTTGTTCACGAAAGCTTTGTAAACAAGCACTATGAAACAGTAATTATATTATGGGAGACATACAACAAAAGTTTGAGATTCTTGAAGGACTAAAAAAAACAAAAGCTTTTGCCAAGCAAGAGTTGTATTTGAGCATACTTGATTATCTCATCAAAGCAGAGCAAAACAAACAGGAGGTCAAATCTACTACTATGGCGATAGATTTACTGTCTTCAAACGAGAAAACTTCCAAAACCAAAGTACAAGACTCTCTCATCAGAAACAAAGTTTCCAAGCTTAGGAAGGAGTTG
>WTJX01000145.1 GCA_011524675.1 Cytophagales bacterium | reverse complement strand
CATTGTCCATTGTCCATTGTCCATTGTCCATTGTCCATTGTTCATTGTCCATTGTCCATTGTTCATTGTCCATTGTTCATTATCCATTATCCATTGTCCATTGTTCATTGTCCATTATCCATTATCCATTGTATTTCAGCTTAGCTACCTTCAACCCTTCTTCTACCAGCTCGTCTATCAAGTCAAAGGGCAGTTCTATGTTCTGTTGTGTTTTGAGATCATAGAGGTAGTCATCTATGCCTATTTTTATCTTTCCTTCTATGTCCGATTTATACATCCAATCAATGATCGGTGTTCCGTTTTCAAATACAATAGATTTGATGACATCGTCTATCCCCTCAGCCATGACAGCACCAATATTTTCGCTTCCCTCTGTTCGTTTTAGGTATTCTTTGAATAGCTCATTTACAAAGTTGTATATCGCTATCCCCACATCGTTGCCTACCAAATTTTTAGGGACATTGCTCTGCCTACCACTATGAAATTGCTCTTCTAGTGCCTTCGCCCTCTTGAGGTAGTCCACCTCAGATATTCTATGCTGGTGATAGTCATCTATGGTGTCTCTGATCAATCGCGATAATTTTTTGTAATAGACAGGGTCTTCATCCATTTTGACATTTATTGCCTTGATGGTTCTGCTGCTTATGTGGTCAGCCTTGGCTGCTTTACTGGTAATTTTTTCTACTTCGCGGTCTCTTTCTTCTTTATCAAAAATGTTTATCATTTCTGTAATCCGAAGGATCTCTCCATCCGTCGTAATGTATTTGTCAATAAGCTTTTGAACTTGTGATTCATACTTTTTGTATTCCAGATCCTCAAAGTGTATTCGTTTGACCGCAACCCTCAAGCCCAAAAAGAACTTCGCGTCTTTCTTGTATTTATCGATCTGCGGCTCTGGTGTATTATTGATAAACTCTATACTTGATAGTGCCAACTTTAGCAATCGTGCATAGTGCGATACTTTTTCATAAAAGATATGACGCACAGCTTCGTCGTGCAATAGATTTTCATAGGCAGCTTCGTCATACTTATTTTTGATCTCTTTGAAGATATCCCAAAGCTCAGCGTGCACTTGTGGCAATTTTTTGAGCTCTTCTGCTATATGAATGATCGTGCCCTCCAAGTCTGCTGCATCAAAATTGTTTGCCCCACCATAGGTAGCCAAAGCAGTGTCTAGGTTTTCTAGGTTGCCATAATAGTCAATGATTAGCCCATGCTCTTTGCCAGGAGCCACTCTGTTTACCCTCGCTATGGCTTGTAGCAAGGTATGCTCTTTCAACGGACGCGTAAGGTATAGCACATAATTGTTCGGCGCATCAAAGCCCGTCAATAGCTTATCCACTACAATAATGATCTCTGGCTCATCTTGCTTTTTAAATGAACTAATCAATGATTTCTCATACTTTTCTGCCGTACCATATTTGTCTATCATGGCTTTCCAAAACTTCAAAATCAAGTCTTCACTTTCTTCGTAGGCATCGTCATAATTCTCCCTTACATCGGGAGGCGAAATCAATACCTCGCAGTTCACTTTGCCTATTTGTTTGATGAAGTTACGGTAACGAATAGCACTCGTCTTGTTTGGAGCTACCAGTTGACCCTTTGCCTTAAACTCACCAAATAGGATGCCTTGTATATGCTGGCTATAGTGATCTGAAATATCCCATGCTCTGGCATGAATAATTTCTTCTGCTTTATTGATCTGATTGGTAGAGCTGTACTTTCTTTTCAATGCTGCTTTGCCGTAAGCAGGAAGTGGTTCAGACACTTTAGTAAAATAGTTGTCAAGTGGTTTTTCATTGACCTCTATCACATTGTGCCTTCCTTCATACAGCAATGGCACTACCGCACCGTCTTCCACCGCATTAGTAATAGAATATACATCTATCAATCCCCCAAAACGATTCGCCGTACTTTTTTCTCTCTTCATCAAAGGTGTACCCGTAAAGGCGATAAAACACCCTTTTGGAAATGCCTTTTGCATTTTGGTGTTGAATGTCCCGTATTGGCTTCTATGCCCTTCATCTACCAGTACAAAGATATCTGGTGAATCAAATGCCTTTACCAATGCCTTATCCAATGCCCTTACTGCCGCTTTAAATTTGTGAATGATCGTGGTAATCACTTTATCTCCCGGATCAGAGAGCAACTTCAATAGGGACTTATCCTTTTTTAGCCTTTCTTCTTCGTTTTCACTCAATTCCTCGCCCTGTAGTTTCTTAGTGATTTCTTTGGAAGCCCCTTTTTCCGCATTTTCTACAGCTACCTGACATTTCTTGAATGTCTCAGTGATCTGATCGTCCAGATCAATACGATCGGTTACCAATATGATTTTGGGGTTTTTGATGTCGGGGTGCGTAGCAATGAGCTGTGCCAGCATCACCATAGTCAAGGATTTTCCACTTCCTTGCGTATGCCATATCACCCCTCCTTTTCGTAGCCCTTGCGTATCTAGCGTAGCCACCTTATTCAGCGTATTGTGCACCGCATAGTATTGCTGATAGCGCGCTACTTTTTTTACACCATGGTCATAGATCACAAAATTGAAGAAAAAGTCTAAAAGTCGTTTTGGCTCACAAAAACTGTATAAGAGCTTGTCTTGCGCGGTAATGAGCTGCTCTTCTTTCTCTAGCTCCTGAAAGTACGTCCATACACTATGATACCTGTCCTGAAATAGTGCCGTCTGTTCATTGGCAGGCAGAGGCTGGTTTTTTAACGCTTGTAGTGCTTCTTGCCAAGCCGTTTCCTCCTCCTTGCTTTTAAATAGTTCTTTCCAAAAACTCCAAAACTCTTTTTCTGTTCCCGTGGTGGCATACTTTGCCTCATGCGTCGCCAAGCCCATCACCAAATGAGAATAGTGATACAATGAGCGAATGCCGTCCTCTTGTTGGTTTCTTAGCTGCTGCTCTATCGCCTTGTCTATCGGATCTTTGATTTTGGGGCTTTTGCACTCAATGACCACCACAGGCATACCATTCACAAAGAGCACGATATCGGGTCGGTAGTGCTCATTGCTCCTTGACCTCAACACACTATATTCTTCTGTAACATGATACACATTGTTCTCTGGATGTTGCCAGTCGATGTACTGAAAAGAAAAACTCTTCTTGTCTCCCAATACCGACTGTTCAAAGCTTTTGCCCAAAGTAATGAGTTCATAAAAAACCTTGTTGCAGCTAATAAAACCATCTTGTACAGGCAGATCACGGACAGATAAAATAGCATTATTTACATTAAGCTCTGAGAACGGAAATTCTTTGCCCTTATAGTGTATGCTATTGATACTTTGTAGCTGTTCCTTTAAGATAGACTCTAGCAATACGTTGGAGGCTCTCCCCCCACGGGCATTTAGTGCTTGCTTTGGAGTCAAATATTTCCACCCCATACTCATCAGTAGCTTCAATGCCGGAAGCTGTGATATATGGTCTTCTTTGAATGATGGTACTGCCATTTTTTTAATTATTATATTTTTTCATTTCTCCTTGATAAAAACACAAACAGCCAATGATCGATGGTCTATGAGCTTTTACGTCTCTATGTCTTTACGTCCGTCCGTTTCTTAAATAGTCAATAGTCCATAAGTTTTTAGTAATTAGTTTTTTTACTCATAATTCAACACTAAACACTAATCACTAAACACTGTTTTGAACTCCTTCATTTTTTTAATTTCTTAATTTTTTCATTCACTTGATAAAAGGCATAGACAAGCAAATTACACTAAGCACTTCTTTAATC
>WTJX01000158.1 GCA_011524675.1 Cytophagales bacterium | reverse complement strand
GTAGGCATACGATGCTTATCAAACAAATCGGCTGTTTTATTAGAAAACACTTTTCCATGTTGATCTTTCATGACCACCTGCAAACTAGGTATAGGGACAAGTTGCGAAGGATTGCCAGTGAATTGAATCTGAAAATCTACCGCTTTGGTTTCTCCTGCTTTGAGCTGTATAGAAGCACTTTGGGAAGAGATATGCCAATGAGGGCTGTTGTGTGTATCCCAATGGTACTCTTTAGTCAGCGTTTCTTCTGCATAGTTGGTATACGAAAAATGGTAGTGCGTTTCTTTGGTAGAGGTGTATGGCCAGTTGTCCGACTCTACGCCTATAAATGGGTATTGATCGAACCAATCTTTAGGAAGTTCCTTTACATTGAAGTGAGGGTTTATCCCCGCCTGAGTGCAAACATCTTTCATACGTATTTGCTCATCTTTCTTATTCAAATCATTCTTTAGGTAACAATGATAGCCTTTGTCATACAAAGGAGAAGAAGCAACATTTCTAACTACATTGTTTTCTATATGGTACAACGAACTTCCTTCATCAAAATACAAACCATATAGTCCTGCTCCCACAGCATGAGGTGGTAATGTACTACAATCTGTAATGTAATTGTTTTTGAGAACTGAACCTAAAGCGACACCTAAGTTATAAAAACCTCCCCCATCATTGACCAATTGACCTATTTTATGAATTTTGTTAGCATAAAAAACATTATAAGAGGTATAATTATCAAAGAATCCAAAGCCACTACCAGTAGAAATACCCGAATAGCTACAATGATGTATGTCGTTATGTGCTATGGTATTGTGATGTGTCTGTGCCATATTGATGGCTACGGCAGCAGGGAAGAGCGTACCGTTATGATGTATTTTATTATTGACAATCACAGTATGGTGCGAAACATCTTCGGCAGGATATACTTCTTTTACTTTTGGGTTACCATTTCTAACCCCTAGCATTACTCCCCCCCCACCACAGTGGTAAAGTTCAGAATTGGTCAAGCTACAAAAAGCATTTTTCTCAGCGATATTGATTCCATAGTTCCCTACGTTTAGGATGGCACAGCTATCAAAGCGGATGTATTGTGCATTTTCGATGTGTAGGGCTGCTCCTATATTGGAGGCTGTTTGACCACCACAAAAGCCAGGTGGAAAGTCTGTAGGCCAGTGAGGATCTATCTCTAAAGCTGGCGCGGGCCAGTCTCCCATCCAAATACCTTGAGAAGAGCCATACTCTCCTACTTTACGCTTGCTGTGGCTAAATACTATCTGCTCAAAACTAATATGACCTACCTTTTGTTTTTCTCCTTCTATATGTACTAGTTCATCCAAATGAGACGCTATAACCTGTAGTTCATTAGGGTTTTGTCCTTTGGGTAGTTGGATGTACAACTCCTTGGTCTCTTTGTTATAATACCATTCGTTGTCCATGTCCATCGCCTCTTTGGTATTCTCTACGATGTATCGGATGTTTTTGGCATTGAAGAAACCTACAGGATAGCGCATAGGTGTATTAAACCAAACGTCTTTTTTTTCTGTATCTATGCTTTTTATACTGACCCACGAGGCTTCCCAACAGCCAAATACTTGTAACTCAGCAGAATAAATATCTTCCCACGGCTTTAAGTCTTCGCCTTGATAACTAAAGCTACAGAAAGCATCTAATACCTTCTTATCTTTTCTCTTACGCAAAGAGGTGATTCCATCAAACCAACCCCAGTTGCCAGCATCGCTACTCGCAGAGTTAGGACCAGCAGTCAAATAATAGCCTTCATTTGGTGACTTTGCTCTTGGTAGCCTTTGGTCTCCAAGGAATAACTGTCTGAAATGATTATGCTTGATAGCTAATGCCTTGGGCACTTTTAGCTTCCACACATTTGATGACTCTCCTTTTACTTTTTTCCATTTTTTCAATAATCGTCCTCCACTAAAAACCACTTTCTCGTTTGGGTATGCACGAAAAGCTATGGGTAAATTAGCTTCTCCTCCTTCTAATTCAGAGAGTACTAAAGTAGTATCTAAAAAATACGTTCCTTCTCTGAATATAAGCTCTATGCTCTGGGCTTTCTTTTCTTTTTTGATCGTCCTAATGCGAGATACTGCTTCTTCTATGCTTTGAATGGGGGTTGTAATGTCACCTACATTTTTGTCCTTACCATTTGGTGATACATAGATAGAGACAGCAAATAAATTGTAGGATAGGAGTATCAAAAGGGGTATCAAAAACGCTTTGATACGATATGGGGTTTTATGAAAAAGACTTTTTTGTTTTGCTGTCATATATAGTTATAAATGAGAATTTTAAAATTTTGTATAACGCAGAATAAGTGCAAAAAATGGTTTTGCAAACCTTCTATTACTTTTCAAGTACTATACCCTTAAGGTTAATTCCTACCTTGCTATCATTGACCAATACAAGGTTGGAAACTGGAGCGAGCAAAGCAATAGGTTGCTCCAAAAAAGCTATAACATCATCATCTAACGACTTTTTGGTCTTTAAGGATGCACGTTCTTTTCCATTAATCAATATTTTAAAGGAGCCCTCAAAATTCATATGAGAAGTGATGACTCCAAATTTTAGTTTAGTATTATCTTTTGGCATTAGGTTTAAGCTAACGCTTTGTCCTGCGGGGATATAAAGTGAATAGTCGCGTTGAAAGACACCTTCTGTAGCAGAAAGCAAGCTCATTTTTTTCTTTCCAAGGTTATATGTTCTTTTACCGTGTTGAGGAACATTGAGGTTGGGGGCTCCAATATCTTCATTATCATTATATGATTGAGAATAAATAGATGATAATGCGAAAAATGAGAGTAAAAGAAAAGTAAAAGTTTTTTTCATAGGGTTATATATTATATGTGTTCAAGTATTCGTGTTTTCTTGTGTTCAAGTTGAAAAGTTTTGCGCGATGAGCTAAAACTTAGAACTTTCAGCCTTTGACCTTTAAAGAGACAGACAAAAGATTATAATTTCTTTTGTCTAATCTCTACCGTATATCTTACAACCTCTAGTACAATACTACCTTCTTAGGAGTACCTATGGTTTCATTCTCTTCATTAAGTACAGACAACAAATATATACCTTTGGGTACGTCCTGTACATCTAGGCTGTTGTTATAGTTTTGATGTAATACCTCTTCACCGTTTGTATTCATTAAGCTTACATAAGTAGCTTCGTTTTCAAACTCTCCCATATCTAACTGTAAGAAATCTGATGTAGGGTTAGGGTACATCTTGTATTGTACATCAGCTAATTTACTTTTTACATTAGTAACGACTTCAGTAGAAATTCTAAAATAAAGGTTTGTTAGGTAAATAGGATCAGTTCCTGTATTTCTATAGAAAATTGTGTCAGGTGCTGTAAATTCTCTAAAACTGATTGAGTCTGTAGTAGAAAGTTCATAAGTAGAACTTTCAGTGTTCGCAGGTAAGGTAACAGCCTGTTGAAATTGTATTTCTTCTCCATAGCCAAACTCTACTGTTATTTCACCATCCACCGAAGCTTGATTCTGTGCTAAAATGGCGATACCTACTTTCAGCGTATCATTATCACTATCTCCCGAAGTATTGCCTGTGATCGTACCTGTTCCTATTAATATACCTGCATAACCTCCTGCATCAATTCTCACTGAATTAGGGTATTGTTCTCCATCACTCAAAAAATCCAAAGCGCCCACACCATTTGATGCGTCACTTCCTGCATTAAACTGAAAGTTTGATGACCCTACTTGACTGTCTCCAAAAT
>WTJX01000717.1 GCA_011524675.1 Cytophagales bacterium | reverse complement strand
CTCATGAACACCTACAGGAATACATTATTATCAGAAATAGGTTTAAACATTGATATTACAAAGGCGATTGGTAGTAACTTGTATGATAAAGATGGTAACACCATCACAGATTGCTTGGCGCAATATGGCGTACTTGCTCTCGGTCACAATCACCCCAAAATAAAAGCGGCTACGATCAATTTTTTATCGGACGATCAAGTAAACTTCATACAGCCATTCAGTAATAAAGAAAACAAAAAACTCACCAAAACATTACTAGACATAATAGGTAACGGTTTTACCCGAGTTACCTATGGAAACAGTGGGGCAGAAGCAGTAGAGGCAAGCATCAAACTATCTCGTATCCATACAGGTAGAAAAAAAGTTCTTTCCTTAAAAAGGAGTTACCATGGTAAAACCTATGTTGCCCTGTCTGCTTGTGGCAGTAGTCATTACAAAGATACAGGGCTTTACGACGATCAAAATTTTGTTCAAGTCAACTTATATGATATTGATGAAATAAGTAGATTAATAGCAACCGAAGAGTTTGCTGCATTTATTTTTGAACCAGTACTAGGAGAAGGAGGAATGGAAGTAAACGATTTAGATCATCTCAAAAAAATCATTTCCATCGCCCACAAACACAAAACCGTTTGCATTGCTGATGAGATACAATGTGGGTTGGGACGTTGTGGAGCCATCTCTTATAGTTGTGAACATAAGCTAGATGCAGACATTATACTGTTTTCTAAAGCATTAAGTGGAGGTGTAGTCCCTATTTCTTGCATGCTCTATAAAGAAGATATCTATGAAGTGAGATTTGAGAAAATACATAGCTCGACCTTTGCTTCTGGCGGTTTGGGGTCTTGCTGTGCTAATGTTGTACTAGAAGAGTTAGTAAAAGAAAATGGCGTACTAGATAATGTCGCTTTTTTATCTGAAATAGTTGAAGCTAGAAAACATTCTTTTGAGAAGAAGTACGGGCACATATGTACCATTAGTGGGACAAAACTATTGCGTGGCTTTCATTTTCACGACCCCAATACCCATGGTCATGAGATCATAACATACCTCTATAATGCTGGGAGTATAGCGTATGTTATCGCCTCCTACCTCTTGAATAAGAAGAGCATATTAACCATGCCATCCCTATCCTCAAAACGTTGTCTTAGATTCCAGCCTGCACTAACAACCAATGAATCTACGATACACTTGTTTTTCGATGCTATGGAAGAAGTCTGTGATTTGATACATAGAGGACGCTATGACCTTTTGTTTGCAGTAATCATCAAAAAGTCTGTAAGCGACGATGGCGTCAATTATCCTGTGATACGAAGTGAACAAAGCGATATTGCTCCGCTATTGCTTGAGAACCAAACACACAAATCATTTGCCTTTCTGATGCATCCCACATCTTTTGATGATATGATCGTAGGTATGCCTACATCTGTAGCCACAAACTTTACAGAGGCTGAGAGGAATGAACTTGTCGATTTGTTTTTAAACCTAAATCGCCTCGATCCTACCCCTGCCATTAGCTGTTCTTTTTCTGTGCCTAATGCTTCAGGCTATTCAAGTGGTTACTTCATCATGTGCCCCATGCTTCCTAAAGATATGCTTAAGCTCCACAAGCATGAAAAAAAATCATTGCTACGAGAGTATATCAAAGTCGTGAGGGAGCACAATATAGACGTTGTAGGCTTAGGGGCATTTACCTCAGTGATCAGCAGAGCAGGTAGTGATATTGTAGATGAACTAAAAGATCTCACCGTTACTACAGGTAATAGCTTTACGGCTATGGCTACCGTGGGCTCTATTACTGAGTACTTCAAAGACAGAAACAAACAAAAAGCAGTCGTTGTAGGAGCATTAGGTTCTGTAGGGCAAACCACTACCGTCGGACTATCTTGTATGTTTTCAGAATTGATACTCTCAGGAAAGAAGAATACGGCAAAGAGTAGATACAAGCACTTAATAGAAAAGTTGATCAGTACTTCAGAAAACGTAAGCATCTCTTGTGCTACCGATTCTGTATTGAGCTGGCTGAGGAGCGAGTTACAACAATTCTCCTACCAGACAAAAGCCTGTAAAGTCAATTATATTATGGCCAAACTTAATGATGCACATTGTCCTTTAACGATCAAAGATGCTATTCAAGCGGATGACCTCGATAGTGTCAACTGCATAGTATCTGCAACAAGTGCGGGCAAGTCTTTTATCGACCCTTTACAACTTGATCCAGCGATCCTACTGGTTGATGTCGCAAGACCTTCAGATTTCAAACATTGTAGCCAAAGTAATGTAGTGGAAGGAGGATTGGTGAAGCAACCTATCGACTTACGTTATGGAGATTCTAATTTGGTACACCTAGAGACAGGCTACAGTTTGGCATGTCTGTCAGAAACAATTTCACTAGCACTTTCTAACAAAAAGGGACATTACAGCATCGGAATGGATGTAACATATGAAGATGCACTGAATATCTATAATGAAGCAATAGGCAACGGATTTATCCCTAAAACCATACAAGCATAATGAAAAATAATACATCAACAACTTATCAAGTACAATGGTATGACGCTATTGCTAAGATAGCAGAACAAGACTGGTTTGCCTGCTTCAAAGATAGAGCGCCTGTATGTAGTTATGAGTACAATCATGCACTTGAAATCGCCATGGGAGCAAGTACCAAGTTTTCTTATTTGGTAGTGCGGAAGCAAGCGCAAGTAATTGCTATCACGGCTTGTTTTGAATACGAGTTTGCAATAGATACCATTACTACTGGGCTAATAAAAAAAGTCATTCTCTCCTTGCGAAAATATTACCCACGGTTCATGATCGTAAGGTCTTTGTTTGCAGGTCATCTTACCTCAGTGGGTGATAATCTATGGGGGATAAACTATGATGAAGTGGGAGAAGATGATGAAGCTGAGGTATTACTTCTCATTGCTCAAAAGGTGAAAGAACAGTCAAAGAGAAGAAGCGCTCTATTTACTGTTTTTAAGGAGTTTTCTAAGGAAGATAAGCGTAGGTATGAATTACCACTTAAGAGTGAATTGTTGTTTGCGAACTCTATACCAAGTGCTGAACTGACCTTAAAGCCTAGGGCGGCCTATATAGACCAAATAAAAAGTAAATATAAAAGCATTCTAAAGGCAAGGAAAAAACGCTTTAACTCTTACGGCTTGGCATGTGATATCATTTACGATGCCGAACCATACAAGAAAGAAATTTACAGAATGTACAGTGATCTTCTGGTTGAAGCTGAGGTGAAATTTGAATTTCTCAATGAAGATTATTTTGTAAACATACTCAAAAAAGTACCAGGTGCCTTTCTAGTCATTGTGAAGCAAGACCAAAAAGTCGTTGGCTTTTCACTAAACATAGAAGGAGAAGAAGCGGTCTATGGCTTGTATCTGGGGTATGACAATGAGGTGAAAGATTCCAATATCTATTTTAATCTATTTTACAAAGTGATTCACGAAGCTATAACTAGAAAGAAAAACAAAGTCTTTTTGGGGCAAACTTCTTATGAGGTAAAAGCTGGTCTTGGAGCAACATTCAATGATTTATACATCGGAATTCATTCATCTAACTTCCTTTTAAATATCCTCATTAGAAGGCTTAAAGACGTACTATTTCCAAAGACAAAAATCGCAGAAAGAAATGTATGGAACTAGCCAATCTACTTTATCATCTTAGGGCGTTCCCTTCGGGCGGGCTTCTCACAGGCATACGCGCAGACTGGCACTTCGTTAGAAACATACTAA
>WTJX01000380.1 GCA_011524675.1 Cytophagales bacterium | reverse complement strand
AAGCGGCATCCTTTTTCGACCCTTAAAGGGCGAAAAAGATATAGCGGATAGCCCGCCCCGAAGGGAAACGCCCTAACTTCGTAAAGTAGAATTAACTTATTACTGAAAAAGCAAAAAGTTCATTAGAATCAAACCCTAAATATTGTAAGAATCCCTCTTTTTTCAAGTATTCCTCTGGTATTCTACTCTTTAGTTTGTCTGTATAGTTCTCAGCTTCCTATATTTGAATCGTAAGCAAAACATCATACGTAATTTTTCAGGACTTTCTTTCAGCAGGATAAAAATTACTTAGAACTACTATTTAGTAACAACTTAATATTATACAATGATTAAACAAGTGAGCAAACTACTATCCTTATTTTTATGCCTCAATATAGCCGTATTTATGTCTTCTTGTAATGAAGAAGAAGACAATCAACTTGATGATTTACAGTCTAGTATTGATGAGTTGAGCTATACTCAAACAGGTAATGTGGTTACAGATAATCCACAAGAGACAATGAGTTTTGTTGAGGTAGCACAGACCTTTGTCAAGGGAGATGAATTGAAGTTGAGGATAAACCGTAGTAACGATGTAGTAGAGGAATATACCGTATATTTTGAATCTGCGTATAATGGATTGATCTATTGTACTACAGATGAAGAGCTTCCTGTAGGTTCAGGAGATAGTGGATCACCATTGTTGACTACTGACGGTAAAGTAATAGGTGGTTTAGGATATGGCTATTACGGAAGCAATAATCTTTTTATTGCAACTTCTATTGATCTTATGTTGGCACTTTCTACACAGGAAACAGAAGCTACTGCCAAATCATTAGATGGACAAATGGGGACTCTAGGTGCTTCTATGTTTATCGAAGGGGTAGATTTTAATATCTTTGAAGAGTATCAAGAGGAAGGTGCTAACCTGAGAGTAGCTAACGAAAATACGCCAAATATTTATTTTGTCAATGACAATGTAGCTTTGAGTAGAAGTAATAATGAGACTACAAGTGCAATACCTGGTAACTCTATTGCGATTAATTTAGTAACAGGAGACTTCCTTCGTTTTGGTTCTATAGGAACATTGACCTATGATGACGGAGAAACTATGTATGCCTTTGCACATGGTTATAGTAACTATAGCCCTAAAGCTACTCCTGTATATTTGGCAAATATGATTACTCTCGTAGAGAGACCTGCTCAAATGTCCTTTAAAAGAGCTTACCCAACACAAACACAAATAGGAACATTTGTCAAAAATGGGAGTGACGGTATTGTACTTAGTAAAGACTTATCGTATCAAACGATTACCAATACGACCAACATAACATATAATGATAATATAAGTACTTATACACACGAGATTGCACAAGATAATCAGCCATATAAGGAGATGTATCTAAATAAGCTTGTGAGCGCACTTAGTGTAAGAAAAAGCTTATCTCACTATGTTAATTATTATGATTCATATTTTAGACTAAGACCAAGCTTTGAGTTGGAGTTGACCTTTGAAGACGATACAAAACTTATCGCTGATACTACCTTTTCTTCTACTTCTACTTATTCTTATTATAATAGAGCATATGGTGTGGATAATTTTGTGTACTTTGCTTTATCTCGTATGACACATGATATTGATAAAAATATCAAGGATATGACAATAAATGTAGTCTTAGAAGATATTGACGAGAATGGAAATGTTGTAGAGGATGATAGTGATGATGAATAAATAAAAGAATATTCTTTTTTAGAATTAGGTGAAAAAGGCTCATGCATTATAAATGCGTGAGCCTTTTTTTGTGCTTTTAAATTACTTTGATTCTTGCCAACATAAGGGCGAGAGGGAGCTGGATTTTATTCCACGGAAGTGGCTTTATTTAAAATGATAATCAAGAATGAGAAATAAAGGAGTTTAGTGATCGTTCATATTTATGATAAAAAAAACTGTAAGTTCGAGAATACTTACCGTTGAGTGCGGAAGCGTTAAGAAAATATACCTTAAGTCTATTGATAGTTTGAAACAAGGGGGGAAAGACCTACAGACATGGGGGTGAGGTCTCTGAAAGGGTAAAGAAAAATAAATCAACTAGAAAAAAGAGCAAAGTAAACGGCTATCTTTCTTTCTTAATACTTAGATTTGAGCTTGAAAGTAGGGCTTTTAGAGTGTGTATTAACACCGTTAAATGAGTTTAAAGTCATGAAACTACATGAAAGTACACAAAAATACAGGAGGAGTTTAAAAACTTTTATTAGCTTGCTTCAAATCGTTTTAACAGAATTGGAGAATTTTCAAACTCCATTAAAAGCTTTTTAAACATAGAAAAACAAATTTGAATTATATGACAAAAATATCGAGTTGGCTACTTCCTAAAGTCATGTTAAGTGCATTATTACTTTCAAGCGTACAGACATTTGCTTTGGATATATATGTGAGTACATTAGGAAAAGATAAAAATAAAGGAACGAAGCAAAAGCCGGTTGCTACCTTAGAAAAAGCCAAATCTATAGCCAAAGCCAAGGCAGGAAAAGAGGGAATTACCATACATGTAGCAGATGGAATCTATTATTTGCCACAAACTTTACAGTTTGCTGCTGATGAATCAGGAGCGAAAGGAAAAGAAATTGTGTATAAAGCAGAGCATGAAGGGAAGGCGATCATCAGTGGAGGGGCAGAACTTAAATTGTCTTGGAAAGAATATAAAAATGGAATTTATCAAGCCAAAACTCCAAAAGGCATAGCCATCGACCAGTTATTTATAGAGGGTAAAAATCAGCGTATGGCGCGTTACCCTAATTATAATGCAGACAAGCCTACAGATCCTTACAATGGCTATGCAGCCGATGCTATCTCTAAAGAAAAAGCTGCCGAATGGAAAAACCCTAAAGGTGCTTATATCCATGCGATGCATAGAGCGCAATGGGGTGGTTATCACTATGTTGTAACAGGAAAAAATGACCAAGGAGAATTGACCTACGAAGGTGGATGGCAAAATAACCGCCAAATGGGAATGCACCAAAAATACCGCATGGTGGAAAATGTGTTTGAAGAGTTGGATACAGAAGGAGAGTGGTACCATAATGCTAGTACCAACACTTTGTATTACTACCCTTCAAAAAATGTCAATCTATCAAATGCTAAAGTAGAAGTGGTACGCTTGAGACACTTGATAGAGTTCAACGGTACAGAAAGCAAGCCAGTAAAACACATCCAATTCCAAGGATTTGTGTTTAGACATGCGTCTAGAACATTTATGGATACCAAAGAACCGATGCTACGTTCTGATTGGACGATATACAGAGGCGGTGCTGTTATGCTTACAGGTACAGAAAATATCAGCATTTTAGATGCTGAGTTTGACCAAGTAGGAGGAAATGCCATTTTTGTCAATAACTATAACCGCAATACCTTGGTCAAAGGATGTCATATACATGATGCTGGAGCTAGTGGTGTTTGCTTTGTAGGTGATCCTAATGCGGTAAGAAACCCTTTGTTTGAATACAAACAAAAAAATGACCTCTCCAAAATAGACTTGACCGTAGGTCCAAAAACCAATAATTATCCTTCAAAAGGAGTAGTGGAAGATTGTTTAATTCATGGCATCGGGAGAACAGAGAGACAGCCTGCTGGGATCATGATGGAAATGGCACAATTTATCACCATAAGAGATGTTTCGATCTATGACTGCGCTCGCTCTGGTATCAATATAGGTGATGGTGCTTGGGGTGGACACTTGATCGAAAGGTGTGATGTCTTTAAAACGGTACAAGA
>WTJX01000306.1 GCA_011524675.1 Cytophagales bacterium | reverse complement strand
CCCTCTACCTCCAGTATTTCTGTCAACGAAGAGTCCGAAGATATCACCGTAAGGCTATCTGTAAGTATAAAAGGGCTGTCATCGCAGCTCTGAGAGGTGACTACATAAACGACCGTATCTGCATCGTTTGGAGAGGTATAATGAGCGGTATCATTGGTAGCGTTGAAGGTTAAATGATCAGTAGTATTAAACGTAAAGTCGTCTCCTCTTAACGCAAAGTCATAGGTAGAGCCACCTGTACAGATATAAAAAACATCATTTGTAGGCTCATCAAACAGTTTGGCTTCTTCATCTCCCAGAAAATCTACGGCTTCAAAGGTAAGGCTTGCAGCAGCGCCACCACCAATATTGACCATGTGAAATGCCACTTCTGTATTTTCATTAAAGATGCCTGTATACGCATTTTCATAGGTAGTATTTACCGCATTAGAAGAAACAAACTCTCCATCTATATATAATTCGTCTGAGTCATCACTAAAAGTATTGATTTGATAACGGTTACAAACAAAGCCTTTACGTTTATAAATAGCAGTAAACGAGTTATTAATTGTACCTGCACGACATCCAAAGTAATGGTTAGGTGCTGTGGCAGCCGAAGGGTTTGCATATCCCCAATACTCCCGAGTATCAAAACTTGCATCTTCAGCCTCACCAAAGCGTGCATAGCCTAGGTAATCTTCTTGTATAAGTCTAGTAGTGTCGTAATAGTACTCATGCCATTGATTATCTCCAAAGATATTAGGATCTCCTAAGGTGAGGGCATCAGCATTATAATATACAGAATCTGTCAAAGCACAGGTATTGCCTAAAAATATACTCCCATCTGTACTAACTTTGATGTATTGACTAAGGCTAGTAGAGGGTTCGGAGATAATGATAGAAGTATCTGTGATGGTGCTACTTGCACCTGGTACTATACCTTCTGAAAAACTCCACGTTAGGGGTACATCTATGCCAATAAAAAACTCCATTTGGTCATCTGCATCCACTACATCATCACAGATAGAGTCTACGTTTGCATCTAAAATCAGAAGACCTTGGGTACTGACAAGGGTAAGGGTATCTAAAAGGATATTACTGCTCTCTGTACAACCTAGACCCAATACAATAGTTATATCTTCTTCGGTACTTGGTGCTTCAAAACTAACGCTATTACTTCCTGTTTCAATTGTTCCTGCAGTACTAGACCAATAAAAAGCGGAGAAATTATCCTCCAAGGCTTCTATAGGGATGATTGATTCGGTACAGACAAAAGCACTATCGTCATACGCACTCGTAATCAAACTAGATGTAGGATCGATTGGGGTAATACTCATCTCCAAAAATTCATCCCCTGTTCCACCAACAAAGCGTACATCCAAAGTCGTTTCTGGGCTAAGGACAGTATCCAACTGCCAAGGGAAAGCATCTGTACTAGTAAGTACAACTAAGCTCGTACCATTCATGATGACTTCTACTTGGTCATCTGTATCTAAGCTATTTATTTCTAAGTGATAGAAGCTACAGTTAAAGCCTTTTCTCTTGAAGTCTATAGCAAAATTATCTGATGTACTAGGCGTACAGCCTAAATAAGTACTTGCATTACTTGGTACGGCATCTACTGCCCAATCATTTGTAGTTTTTATGCTATCGTTAGTAGAAGTATATACTCCCAAATACTCTGTGAAATCGGTTTGATCATAAAGATAGGCATTCCACTGTCCATCACCATAGGCTGTTGGATCACCAACCAGAGCTTCACTAGCGTCAAAAGATAAGTAAATAGAATCTGCACAAGTCCCTAAAAAATCGGGGTCATCAGAAGACAAGCGTACATACTGGCTTTGTGTGAGAGTGAGTGTGTAGATAGAATCTCCTTCGCTCAAACTTCCTAGGTCTGTAGAAGACCAGTTATAAAAAGGGTTGTTTTCATTGGCATGTAATACCACTTCTGCGGCATTGCCACCTGTACATGTTCCGGAAATAAGACTATCTATTTTTGCTCCTTCATGAGTAACTAATATAATAGAATCTACT
The DNA here is from genome assembly GCA_011524675.1 of Cytophagales bacterium. Taxonomy (GTDB): domain Bacteria; phylum Bacteroidota; class Bacteroidia; order Cytophagales; family JAAEPT01; genus WTJX01. Next base: position 11,162 of record WTJX01000306.1, on the reverse strand, counting down.
ATTTCTGCACCATCATAATTCGCGAGTAAAAACACTGTAGTTGTATCTACTTGGGTATTTCTAAAACTTAAGGTATCGTTGGTAACATTATTTAAACTTAAACCATTACCTGTAGAAGTACTATACCAGTTGTAGGCTTGTCCATTGGTATCGGTAGGAATCTCAATGGTTGCTCCAGCACAAAGGTGAAGCGTATCTTCTTGTATAAGCTCGAACCTCTTTGCCATACGTACTTCCATATAGGTGAAAAACCTTTGTGAAGTATTTGTGTTACGTATCACAAAAAAAGCTAAACTGACGGTAGGGTCTACATCAGCAGCAGATACTAATGTCCTTAAAAAATAAGGCTCTTCATCTGGAATACCTCCTGAAGGTGAAACAGAAAAATAAGGAGCGTCTACGTCAGGGTCTGCATTAGGATCACTATAAAAATCTATTGAAAAATCATTGTCTCTGTCTATATTACCATTTCTTCCCCAAATATCTATGGCATAAGTACTTGTTTCTCCTAATATATCTGAAGATTCCAATGAATAGGCTACCCATGCATTGCTAGTCGCCCAAAAGTGCATCGCATCGGCAGTCGTAAAGGATTGCTGCGGTAGGTTCGCTATTGGGTTGATAGGACTATAATCAAAATCATCTGAAAGTGTGTTTGATGGTACTGTACCCAATATATAGTTACTTATATCATCAGAAGAAGAGTCTGATACTGTCAAATGTAACTCTTCGAAGAGTTGTCCGTATAAGGATAACGGAATGAAAAAAAAGCTTAATAATGAAGCTTTTATTATAATATGTAAAAACCTTGGTGTCATAATAATTGGTTTAAAGCAGTCGTTCAAAAATCTTCATATTAAAACCCTTCAATTTTTAATTTTATAACCTTTGCCTGCTTACTTATTTGTAAAAATATTCTACTCTATTTTTAAATAAAGAACAAGTTTTCATTCTTGCATTTAAAGAACCTTTAATGTAGAATTTAACTGACTTGCTAGTGTGTAAAGCTATACGTGTTTAGTACATATGTTGTGAACATTCATGTACTTACATGAACATTCGTAATGCCGAAACTTTAGAGAAAACGTTGTAAAACCTCAGTGATGCAAAGCTTTCTTGTAAATTATTATTACTAGAAAAAGAGAATAAAATAGAAAATGTTAAGTGATAGCAATGTAGATTTTTTCTTTAATAGAATATTGAATGTTCGCGTTTCGAGATAGTTTCTAACTGTTAAAAACGATAGCCAATAAGTTAAAAACAAGCTGTCTAAGTGTGTGATTACAAAAGAGGGGAGAGGGAATGTCTTATTTTTATTCTAAAAAGTGTAATATATGATAAGTAAGAATGTTTCTTTATTTTATGTTTTTGTTTGATAAAGTATTTTTTGGTTTAGATTATGTTCGTTTTTAGTGGTTGTGTGTTTGTTTGGTAGGTGTCTTTTGTAGGTGAGTAGGCTAGTGATTATTTTTTTGCTCTTTGGATTTTTCAGAATCGGTGCTATAATGTAAATATTTTATTTTTTTAGTAGGATAAACGGTCGTTGTGATTGCTGGTGCTGATGTATTGAGTAAGGCAGGAAGAAATTACTGAATAATCGGTAGTAATTAGTTCTAATTTATGACGATAGTTTTTTTTTATAAAAATCTGACAGCTTCGAGTTAAAAAAAAGGTAAGCATTAGGTAAACTACGTCTTAATTCTCATGAGCTTTTGGCTTTTGATATTAGCTGTTAGCTTTTAAATAAATAAGTCAAAACTACAGATTATTTATTTTTAGAAGACGTTGCAAAACTATCTTTTAATAGCATAAGAGCTAACTGCTAAAGGCTAAAAGCTTTAACGTTAGGAAGCATTTAGTGAAAAATCAAGGAAAGCTAAAACATAACAGGTGGTTTATCGAATGAAGATAAAAATCATTCACTCAAAACCAAAAACTCTGACCTTCGGTTAAGTGCATGACTAGTTTCGGAGCAGTCGTTTGCTTTATCACAACTGCACGATATAAAAGGTAAAGGTTTTGTTTCTCCTAAGCCACGCGCCAATAGTCGCTCCGCAGCTATTCCTCTCTTTACAAGGTATTGTTTTACAAAATCTGCCCTTTTCTGAGATAAGTTCATATTGTAAGTGGCATCTCCTCTACAGTCGGTGTGTGCATTGACCTGCAAGCGTATTGTTGTATATTTTTTTAGGGTAGTCAATATCTCATTGAGGTATGGGTAAGAAGACTCTTCCAACTCGGCACTGTTGTATTTGTACTTTAAGTTTACCAATACACCTCTGTCAAATGTTTTGCTGATAATCATTTCTTCTAACTCGTTGTTTGCTTCCTCTACAAAAAGGTCTTGCACCTCTTCTACTTCTACTTGCTCTAGGTCTTGAAGCACAAAGTCAGCAGACCTTCTGATGCTGTTGCAAGAGTTTTCAACGCCTTCTACATAGTAAGTACCTGTCTTTGTGATGGTCATTTGAGGCTTGCGAGTGGTTTCAAAAAGTTTACCGTCCTTGTACCAACGAAACTCTTTAAACGCATTTCCTTGTTTGAGACGTAATGTGAGGCTTTCTTTATCATAAAAGGCTAATTTACCACCTAGTGGCACAATGATAGGTGTAAGCAGAAAACCACTGAAATAACTAGCCGCTCCTATTACTCCCGAATAATTGGTCATTGAAACGCTGATGGCATCGTCAGAAATTACCGTTACAGCGTTGACACCTTTGGGTACGTAAAACTTATGCGTAAACCACTCATGTTTCGCATCATAATTTACGTTTGATTTGTTGGCATATACCGTACCGATAGATTTTTTACTATCCGTATCTATAAATTCTATTTCAGAGTTTGTTTTTGTGATGACATTGATGACCGCATTGTCTCCCATAAAAGATAAATCGGAGAGATATACTTCATTGCTACTAGAACAATCATTTAGCGGAGGAATAAAATTGAGAGAGGCTGTAACGGCTGCTGCTGAGCCAAAGGTGGTTTGATATACAGCTACCTTATTGTTTGTTTCTATATATAAGTTGTTGCCACCATCGAAGTGATAGCCCTCTACCAAGTAGTAGTCTCCTGCATTTAACCTTACGCTTTGCAGCCTGCCATTGATCTCTATGGTCGTAGCGTTTTCTGTCGCTACTACTACAGTACACTCCACATTTTCCCCTCCTTCACCTTTGAGCAAGACGTACTTTTTTCCCAGCGCATTTGTAGGTACTATCTGATCGTAGCCCGCATCATAGCCACCGCCACCATTGGGGTTTATCATGATTGAAGAGCCAGAAATCACTGCTATGGGCTTTGTTGATTCGATAAGTGTGCCAAAGCTTTTGTTTTCGTCTCCATGGTCAAAGTCTGCTGCTGCTTCGGCGATGAGGTATGACTCTCCTTTTTGTAATACTACGTCATGAGGCAGGCTAGTCCACTGTTTTTTGTTTTTACCTTCTGTTTTAGTCCTTATAAATACTGTGCCTTTCTTAAAATCAGAAAAGCTTACCTTAGTATTGTTGGCTGTAGCCATGATGCCTATGCTGTGATAACATAGGTTGTATGTGTTTTCATTATCGTTTACCCCAGCATACAAGTGCCCCGTTCTAAAACTAGTACCCAAAGCTGCTTTTCCTTTGGAAGTGATAGAAATGCCATGTGCTCTAGAGAAACCTCTTAGGTTGGCAAAGAATGGAAAGGTAGCTTCGAGATATAAGCCATGAGCATCTAAAGCTTTGTTCAAGAACGTAACATCTCTCAAAATCCCTAGATTGGGCTTCTTATTTTTTATGTCATATTTAGCATACTGTTGCGAAGAGATCAACAAGCTATCCATCGGTTTTTGGTCTGTTCCTTCATAGATTTTTACGTAAAAAGAAGTATCTGATGGGGTAGAAAGCAACAATACATAGTCATCTATGCTATTGTGCGCTATCTTACTTGTAAAGAATGGAGGAATATAATGTACTGTAGAAAGTTGTGCAAAGACATCATTTGCACAACTTAGCATTAAAAAACAATGCAGTAAAAAGACTTTTTTTAATGGATTTTTCAAAACTTTAAAATTTAATTGATAGTAGGTAGTTGATGATTCATCGACCATCGATCATTGACCATCGATCATCGATCATTGACTATTGACCATTTACCATTGACCATTAACTATTAACTATTGACTATTTACCATAGACTATCTGCTATTTCCCTTTGACCAGTGCTGTTACCTTTTCAGCATACCTTTCTCCCAACAAATCATAGCCATCATGTGTGTAATGTACATCATTGAATATTGCGTTAGCTTTTTTATCCGTTTTATTATTGAGGTCGTCGCAGTTTACCCATGCTGCACTAGGAAGTTCCTCAGCCATACTCACTTGCAATTCTCTCATTTGTTGCCATTCCTTATGTTTTCCATAATTCTTCCCTGGGTGTAGGCTATAGTCGCTCAGTCTGCCTATGACAACATTCAAGTCTGTGCGACCCAAATCTTGCTCTAGTTGCTTAAGCAAACCAAAAAAAGATTTTTTATATACGCCTGTCTGATTTATAACGGCATCTTTCTCTCCTTGCATCCAAATAAAGCTTACCGACAAAATCTTTTTTCCTTTAATGCTTGATTTTACTTTCGTTATCAAGCGGTCATATAAATCACCATTTTCTTTGCCAGGAGCTCCCTGTACCGATTTCCAATCTTTATACCAGCGTTGTATAGATTGACCTCCCATTGCATCTTTTACAATCAATACATTTCCTTCTCCAAAGGCTTTCACGATGTTAGGCGTAAAGGTTGTCTCAGGTTTAAACCTTGCCATATTGGATTGTCCAGACAATATAAAGAGGTGTGCTTTTTCATTGGCTTGAGGATCATTTGCAGAGGGGTAAACATAGGTGTTTTGCGCTGAGGCAAACCTAATGGTCAATAAGCTTATAATAAATATTACTTTTTTTGTTTTTTTCATGTGTTTATTATATGTGTTTAAGTGTTCGTGTATTCTTGTGTTTAAGTTAACAAAGGCTTGTGCAATGAGCTTTGAGCTTTTTTAATCATTGCCTTATGAGTTTAACCCAATAACCTTTAACCTTTGACGTTCAACTTTTTACCTTCATACTAGCAAGGCTAGAATCTTTACTGTTACGTAGGAGGGTGAAAATAATTATAAAAAATGTTTTATAAGTTATAATATCTTCCTATTTATCGTGCACTATTGTGGTTTCTGTATGTAAAGCCTTCTTTAAGTTCTATGTTTTACGCTCTTAACTTCTTTACGTCTGTAGGTTTTTTCAAAAGAGCTTTGCGACTTGCGCTTTGCGCTGTGGGATATGAGCTTTTTTAACGTCCCTACGTCTATAAGTTTCTATGCCAATAGGTCTTTGTCTTACTTCTCAAAGTCTTAAAGACATTCAACTTATAATCCATAACTCATAACTCATAACCCATAACACATCACTCATCACTCATCACTAACACATAACGTAAAACGTAAAATTTATTTCTTATGCTTTTGGTACAGCTCTTCTGTCTTTGCTCTAAGTTCCAATAGCACTTTTTGGTAGCTAGGATCATTGGCAATATTGTGCATCTCATCAGGGTCTTTGCTAATGTCGTATAGCTCCTCTATCATAGGGTTTTGCTCATAATACACAAAGTACTTATACTTCGTGTTGCGTACTCCTCTAGAACGATATGATCGGTTTGCTTTGATCATCTCTGCATTGACTTCCTCTAAATTCTTTAGTTTCTTGATGCGTGCTGTAAACATTTCTTCAATGAATAAGTTTTCCATAAATACATAGTCTCTCCAAGTGCTGAGGTCTTGTGTCTTATTGAGGATATTGGTAATATCTCGACCTTGCATAGACTTGGGAATATCTAGCTTAGCCATAGATATGATAGTTGGTGCGATGTCTGTAAAAGAGATAAGTGCAGATTCTCTATACCCTCTTTTTCGTTTTGGTAATCTTCCATCATAAATAATAAAAGGGGCTTTCATGGCATCATCGTAGAGCAAGGCTTTGTCAAAGAGTCCATGAGAACCATGAAACCTACCATTGTCGCTAGTATATATGATAATGGTATTGTCAAGGACTTTCATCTCTTTTAGTTTTTTCATCAATCGTGCTACTTGCTGATCCACCGTATAACCTTGGGTAGCAAATCTTCGTGCTACTTTTTGGTATAGTGCTGGTGTGAAGGTTCGTTTGTGTAACCTATAGCCTCTAGCATACTTTTGTACTACTTCAGGCATTTCTTCATTGAAGCCTTCTACCCAGTTTTTGGGTACCGACATGGTTTCATTTTCGAAGATGGCGGTATGAGGACCATACATATCTGCATCTTTATCGTTCTTGACTGCGTCAAAACTTACAGAAAGACAAAAGGGCTTGTCTTTGGGCTGTTTGTCTAAAAAATGAATCATGGCATCCCCTTTTTTGAGGGTGCGTTCCTTAGGATCTCTCTCAGCACGAAAGATATGTGTAAGCACAGTATCGTCTTTTGGAATAAAGTTTCTACCCACAGCATAATAATCAAAATAGTTCTCTGTTTTTACCTCTCTCACGTCGGTATAGATACCAAACTTCCCTATGAACCCTGTGCGATAGCCTGCATTTTTAAGTATTGCGGGATAGGTATTATCAAAGTCCTCTTTGTTTATGTATCGATCAAAAGGATAGGTAAAGCCAGATCTATGGCTTGCAAAGTACCTTCCTGTCATGACGGTTGCTCTACTAGGGGCACAGATGCCTACGGCATAGTATACATTATCGAAGATGACACCTTCTTTGGCTAGCTTATCGATATTGGTAGTTTGAAACTCTGGACGACCATAACAGCCAAAAGTGTCCCACCGTTGGTCGTCTGTCATGATGTATACAATATTGGGCTTACGCTCTTCTGCCTTACTGTTGCTTAGTGATAATAAAAATGTAAATACTATAACAAAAAATGTTCTCATAAGGGTTTGATTTAATATATATATTTTAAGTTTTGATTTTATTCCACGAAAGTGTGAAGATTTAACATAAAGTTTAGTTTTAATCTTCAACTTTTTACGTTTGACCTTTGATATTAAGGTTTTATTTTCCTCGTACAGCTTTGCGTACTTCCTCCATAATCCCCATACACTTAGGGTTAAATATAGGGTGGTCTTTGGTTACTTCTGATGTCATAAGCAAATTGATGGTTACAGGTATACCTTTTTTTGCCATAGATTTAAAGTAGTCTACATATTGCTGCTCTTTGTGTACAGGTTTGTACTGACTCCATGTTGCATTCATAGGTTTATTGATAAGCCAACTATCCATAAAGCACCACCATGCAGGGGCTACATCACCATATTGTTTTCCAAAACCTATCTGATCTGTAGTAGGTTGGCTCAGACCACCACCACCATCACGAGTAGACAGTTCACTAAACACACTTACTGAAGGTCCTAAATTAGAACTAAATCCAATGAGAGCATCGGGATTTCCCGCTTTTATCGCCTTTGCCCATGACTCCCAGTGTGGGTCTAGCGGATAATCGTGCATAAGACAACCATCTATATAACCAAAGCCTTTTAGTTTCTTTCCGTAACGCATGCTACATTCACGTAATATGGCTACCATATTATCGTTGAACTTGCTTGAGTTTGCCAAGCTATAGTCTGCGCCAATAGCTTTTCTCCACGGGGTACTTTCTAGACCATTGTAGCCACTATGTATATAAAACAGCGTTTTTATTCCTCGCTTATCCAACTCATCAATGATTTCTCCAAGCAGGTCGCGTTTACTTGTTCTATTGGGCATGACAGCGTCTACTGCTTTGCTTGGTGCTGGCCAGTAAAAACCTTGGTGTGTAGCCGTAAAAGTAACCCAAGCAGCACCTGTGCGTGCTACCTGCTCTGCAAAATGTTGTACATCGAACATCTTAACAGATTCTTGAAACCAACGTCCCCTTTTTTCAGGTGTAAAGTAGCCTGTAGAGTTTGCCGACCAATGAACGAAAAGTCCATACTTTCCTTTAGACATCCAGTCTGCCTTCTTATGTATTTTTTTTGCTCTTTTTTGTTGCGCTTTGCGCGCAGTAGGTGTACCCAATTCTATAGAGACTAGATTGAACTCTTCTTTCATAGGTCTATATATAGGTGACCTCAGGTTACGCTTAGGTCTACCTGTAGCTACTTTGGGCAACCTAAAGGTAATGCTATTCTCCCCTTTGGTTAAATGTAGAAGACCAGGGATTTCTTGCCTCCAGTACAAAGGTGTCCCTTCCCATGTTTTGGGTATTGATGTTGTTGTCAATACAGAACTACCGCAAGCTATTTCCATAGTTTCTGCTGTTGGAGAACTTATGATAACACTTACAGCATAGTCATCTTCTTGTGGTGCTATGACAGTAAAGGTTGCCGTGATATCAGGTGCATAAAAACCTGCTACTGAATTTTTAACCCTTGGCCCTTTACCTTCATCAATAGTTCCAGATAACTCAGCACGACCAACGACTATGGTGGTCAAATCATTCAATCGTAGGTTTACCTTTTGTGGTGGTAGGTCAGCTCCGTTTAGTTGAAATACTAATCCTAGAGCGCAAAATATAATAAAACAAGTCTTTATGGTATTCTTCATGTTTTCTTTTAAAAGTTGATAAAAATGGACTGTAGTGCTTTGCATAGCCACTTTTTTAGTTTACAGTTGGCTATGCAAAAAAGTCATTGATTATTTAATCATAATCTTACGAGCTATGCCTCCGCTAGTTTCTCTAAGCAAATAGATACCCGATGACAAATCTGCAACTGGGAGCGTCATTGCACCTTCTACGTGAAATGTTTTGAGTACTTCCCCTTCCAAGTTGAGCAAGTTTAAATCCGCTTCTTCTCCTAAAAGATCAATGCGCAATTGTCTGTCTTCCACAGGGTTAGTCAGGCGTACATTTTGAGAAAGTAATCCTGCTGTAGTATTCAGAATAACTTCAGAAGAAGCAGAGCGAACATTAAACCTATCAAAAGAAAGCAGTCCGCTATGAACAACGATCTTGATCGTATCTGTTTTCCCTTCTACCAGTTTATAGGTATCAAAGTTATTTGCATTAATACCTGTAATATTGTCATAAGAAAAAGAACCTCCGTAATAGGATACTGTATAAGAAGCATCTAAACTATTGAGCCATGCTACTGCTGCTATATCCAATGTGAGTGTATCTGTAGAATTAAGGTCACCACTAGTAGGTGTGAGCGAACTAATCGTATAAGGAAAATAAAGTGTATCATCCGCTTCCAAGTCGTTTAGAGATCCACTAGGCTCTATATCACCTGAAAAATAGATACCACTTGCTCCTCCTGCATCGATCCTAGCATCAAGGCTAGTAGAAGTAGAATCTTGAAAATGAGAAAAGTCGTACTGTGCTTGCATATAAAAGCTTGTGAATAATAATGTGATTAATGTAAAAGTTTTCATTGTTAAATGAGTTGAGTTATAAAATTTGATTTGAACAATGATAAGGTAAAAAATGCTTTGATAGGCTAAAAAAGGGGTTGCGAATGGGTTTTTGACTGTCAAAAACATGGCTTTTTTAGTACATAGTCTATAGTCCATAGTCGATGGTCAATGGCTTTTGTGTCCCTTCATAATATGGGTTGACAAGCTACCTACCTAAAGTCTAAAGGTTGTTAAGAATAACTCGTGCTTAATAGAATGCTCTAATAAAACATAGTAAACGTACACTCAGGAAAAGTTAAAATTGATTTATATGTGATAATTTATGTTTTTTAGTTGATTTATACTGTTTGTAGTAGGATAAGTGAATAAAAATGTTTTCTTGCATGAAACCTCATTATCTTAATAAAAACAGCTAATTCATGGGATTCTTAGACAATACTGCTAACCTTCATAGATTAAACCAAATTTCAAAAGTAATAGAGGAGTATGCTGTTGGTAACTTTGCTACCGAAGCGAAAGTATCTTTTCAAAAAGATGAGCTTGATGGCATAGCCCAAGGAATCAATATCTTAGGACAGCATTTAGAAGAAAAAGTAACATCCTACAATACTCTAAAATCTATTTTAGATAATAGTCCTCAACTGACGATCATTACAGACCTCTCAAACAAAATCACCGAAGTAAACAAAAAGGGCTTGGAGTTACTTTGTATGAACCAAGTGGAAGTGGTGGGCAGACAACTGAGTGAGATCGTTTCCATTGATAATATATCTGACATTTATCAGAAGATATTTAACCAAGATAATTGTTATAGCTTTGAGGTTAGGGTCAATACAGGCTATCAAGCTCCTTTTCCAAGTTTATGTTCTGCCAGTGTTATTAGAGATTATAACAATCAAATTACAGGTATTATTTTTCAGTTTCAAGATATTTCTGAGTTTAAAAAGGCTCAAGAATTGGAGGTCAAGAATAAAGAGTTAGAATTGTTTAGTTGTAAAGTAGCACATGACCTCAGAAGTCCTATAAAGTCTGTTGTAGGGTTATTGGAGCATTTGATTAAAGAGGGCGACGAAGCACAAATCAAAAAAATGAGTAAGCTGTTTTATGATACTGCTTTATTTTTGGACAATACGGTAGATTCATTGCTTAAAGAAAGTGCTTTGCTAGAGGTAACAAAGAAAAAAGAGGTATGTATTGATTTTGATAAATTAGTAAAGCTCAACGAAAAAGCACTAGCACTTTATGCAAAAGAAGCTGTAGCTTACAATATTACTTTTGATGATACTACTCATGTGCCTTTGTATAGTCATGAAGAGGCTATCTCAAGTATTATGCGGAATTTAATTCAAAATGCGTATAAGTACCGTAGGGAAGAGGTGGCATTAGAGATTAAAGTAAGCTTGCGTAATCTACTAGATGATGAGGGAGTAGAACTTTGCATAGAGGATAATGGTATAGGCATTGCACCAGAATTGCAACAACAGATTTTTGAGCTAGGTAGTCGCTTTACTTCACAGAAAAGTACAGGCTATGGGTTATATTTTGTGAAAAAAGCGGTCGAAAAAATAAAAGGAAAGATTACTATTGAGAGTACACTGGGTGAAGGGACGTGTTTTCATTTAAGGCTACCAAATTATTGTAAGGTTTGATAAATACCTACTAGATAAAGGTAGTATGATTTTTTCTTTTTATCTAGTACATTTTTGCTCGCTTACTTAATAGAAGGCGTTGCAAAACCATTTTTTGCACTTATTCATCGT
>WTJX01000192.1 GCA_011524675.1 Cytophagales bacterium | reverse complement strand
AAACAACTTAAAAGAAAACATTCTTTGTACTTCGTACTTTGTACCTTGTACTAAATGCAGACTTTTGTAAAGATACGAATAATCGAATTTTAATGTAAACTAGCTTCTTATCTACTATACTTAAGGGGATTTAGTTTTTGCTTTACTATCGCTTCTTGCTTCTTAGCAGTTGTATCATGCTGTGGTGTGTCCAGTCTTTTTGTGCCCACTTGGCTTGTTCAAAATACCATATGACACTGTAGCCTATCACAAAGGAAAGCAGCGTACCAAAGTAGGTGTCAATAAAAAAATGCTGGAATAGGTAAATACGAGAAATACCGACGGTAGTCGCTATGGCAAAAAAGATGATTGCCCAGTGTGCTTTTTTTTGTAAGCTCCAGACTAATACCAATGCTATAATATAGCCTGCGGCAGTATGACCTGAGGGAAAGCTAAAGTCAGTCCTTACTACTACACCTTCTACAAGGTTCATTTTGTCCATCTCCATCCAAAAAAGGTCATGTGGTCGCCCTGCTTGAGGAAAAATGATTTTTTTTAGAAATTGGATAAGAATGCCCATGAGAGCAAAAGATGTTCCTACAACGAAAGTTTTGCGTAATGGAGCAAAAAAAAGAAAGATAAAAAATAGTATGGCTGCCAGTTGCCCACTGCCTAAGTGTGTGAAATATTTAAAAAAAATATCTGAGCAAGGATTGTGTAATTGGTTTAAAAAAAGGACGGCGTCTCCTTTGTTGATAGTTAAGAGAAGAACAAAACCTAAAACAAAATAACTTAACGTAAGGAAAAAAAAAGTTTTGCCTACACGTTGAATGATATTAGCCATTGGTACAAATTTCTTTGAGTTTTTGGACTAAATAAATAACCTCTTCTTCTGTATTGTATTTGGAAAAAGAAATACGAATGGAGGCATTGATTTCGTCTTCGGAAAGTAACTCTTGTAATACATGTGACCCTATATTAGTACCACTAGAGCAGGCGCTACCTGCAGAAACCGAAATTTGATGTATGTCCAAGTTGAACAATACCATATCTCCCATACCTTCTATGGGTAGCAGTACATTGAGTACAGTATAGAGGCTACTATCTACATCGTGGCTCAGACCATTGAATTTGACTTGAGGTATCTCTTGTTCGAGCAGCGCAATGGTTTTCCTTTTTAGGTTGAGTATATGCGCTTTGTCCTGCTCCATGCCCTCGGTAGCAAGTGTTAGAGCTTTGGCTAAACCTATGATGCCTGCTACATTTTCAGTTCCACCACGCATATTACGTTCTTGTGCCCCACCAAATAAATACGGATCAATGGCTAGGGAAGCATCTTTGTACAGAAATCCTACTCCTTTAGGTCCATGAAATTTGTGCGCAGAAGCTACCATCAATTGTGGTGATGTTTCTGAGAGGTCAAAAGGATAATGACCTATAGTTTGAGTGGTGTCGGCATGATAAATCGCTCCACATTCACGACATAAGCTACTGATGTGCTGTATGTCATTTAGGTTTCCTACTTCATTGTTGCCGTGCATCAATGTTACTAAGCTATGAGGATAAAGTGCAAGAAGCTCTTTTAAACTATCTATATCAAGTTGCCCTTTGTCATCGATAGTTACATAGTGTATGCTTACTTCTTTTCGCTTTGCGAGATACTCTAGTGTATGTAATACTGCATGATGCTCTAAGCGTGAACTGATGACATGTTTGATGTTCAATGATCGTACCGAAGAGAGAATAGCAGTATTGTCTGCTTCTGTACCACCAGAAGTAAAGAATATTTCCGAAGGAGAGGTATGCAGCAGGGCTGCTACTTCCTTTCTTGCTCTCTCTACTGCTGTTTTCGCTTCTCTACCATGTGTATGTATAGAAGAGGGGTTGCCAAAATTACCCCTAAGGTAAGGAAGCATTTCTTCTAACACCAAAGGATCTAAGGGCGTGGTGGCGGCATTGTCAAAGTACACTCTCATAGATGTCTATCAAACTTTTTCAGAGATAAAGTCATTCATGTCTTGAATGATTTTATTTCCAAGGTGTTGTGCTACTTGCTGACTATCGGCTTCGGAATATATCCTAATGATAGGTTCAGTATTGGACTTTCTGAGGTGTACCCAAGAGTCTTCAAATTCTATTTTTACACCGTCTATAGTATTGATCTCATGCTTAGCATACTTGCTTTTCATTTGCTCTAGCAAGAGGTCAAGATCAATGTCTTGTGTGAGTGATATTTTGTTTTTAGCAATGTGATAGCTTGGATAGGTAGCCCTAAGAATACCTGAAGACTTGCCATAGTTTGCTAAGTAGGACAAGAATAGGGCGATACCCACTAGCGCATCTCTACCGTAGTGCAACTCTGGCAAGATGATCCCTCCGTTGCCTTCTCCTCCTATGACGGCACCTACTTCTTTCATTTTTTCTACTACATTGACTTCTCCTACAGCAGAAGCTTCGTATGTACAGCCATGCCTTTGGGCAATGTCTTTGAGTGCGCGTGTTGATGAGAGGTTAGATACAGCAGGACCTTTCTTTTTGCCTAATACATAGTCGGCTATGGCTACAAGAGTATATTCTTCTCCAAAGGCTCTGCCGTCTTCTGAGACAAAGGCTAGACGATCGACGTCAGGATCTACAATAATCCCTAGGTCGAATTGACCATTTTGAATAAGTTTTTTTATTTCCCTAATGTTTTCGGGTAATGGCTCGGGGTTATGAGGGAAGTTACCATTTGGCTCACAATAGAGCTTTTCTATCTTCGTAGGATTGATACCTAGCTTTTCTAATAATAGAGGCACAGCAATACCTCCTGTAGAGTTTACTGCGTCTATGGCTATCCTAAAGTTTTTACTTTTGATGGCTTCAACATCAACTAAGTCCAATGCCAAGATGGCATCTATATGTTTTTCGAGATAGCTATCGTCTTGGGTATAAGTCCCAAGGGACATGACTTTTTGGTAAACGATATCGTCTTTTTCTGCAATGCTTAGTAGCTCTTCACCATCTTGTGCGCTGATAAACTCACCTTTGTAGTTCAGAAGCTTCAGAGCATTCCACTCGGCAGGGTTATGACTAGCACTTATGATGATGCCTCCTTGTGCATTTTCCATGACTACTGCCATCTCTACAGTAGGCGTAGTGGATAAACCAAGGTCTATGATGTCTATGCCCATGGCTGTAAGTGTAGCACTTACTAGGTCAGAGACCATCTTGCCAGAGACTCTAGCATCTCTGCCTATGACCAGCTTAGTTTTTGGTGTTTGACTTTGTTTCTTGATGATGACCGCAAAAGCAGAAGTGAATTTAACAATGTCCACAGGAGTGAGATTTTCTCCTGCTATACCGCCTATAGTACCTCTGATTCCCGAAATAGATTTGATTAATGACATGTAAGAAGGTTAGTCGTTAGCGTGCAAAAATAGAAAAAAGGAGTTAAAAAAAGAGTTATTTTGCCAATACCTTTTCCACTTCTGTCAAACTGTCGTCATTCTTACAGTCTCCTACTTTCTTACCGCAGTAGCCACAAGTACCACCTTCATTTTTCAAAAAAGGGCTTTGTGATGCACAAGTCCCCTTGAATTGTCCGTCTTTCAGAAAGATGAGCCTCACTGACATGAGTACAAAGAACAATCCTACAAATCCAATACCTATTAATACAGTTTCCATAGGGCAAAGTTAATGATTTTGTTTTTTAAGCCAACCTTAGAGAGGGCTATTATAGTAAAGCAAAAACTAAATTACAATTGATTAGTACGAAGTATAAAGTACTAAGTAC
>WTJX01000052.1 GCA_011524675.1 Cytophagales bacterium | reverse complement strand
ATTTTATGTAAACTAGCTTTTATCTGCTATACTTACCTTTTACAACTTCATTCTAGGATCAGGCGATATATCTAATCCTGTAAACTCATTATTAAGAAACTTATGGTGAGCTACCATCGCTATCATAGCGGCATTGTCTGTACAGTGTTCAAATTGAGGGATGTAACACTGCCAATCATTTTTTTCAGATATTTCACTTAAACGTTTTCGTAAACCCTTATTGGCAGCCACCCCTCCAGCAATAGCCACCTGTGTTATACTTTCTTGTTTCATAGCTTTCCCTAGCTTTTCAAATAACATATCTAAGATAGCTTTCTGAATGCTTGCAGCTAAGTCAGCTTTATTGTTTTCAATAAAACGTTCATCTTTTTTTAATTCTTTTTGTAAAAAATAAAGAATACTCGTTTTCAAACCACTAAAGGAAAAGTCAAGCGCACCAACATTTGTCTTAGCAAAGCTAAATCGGTCTGAGTTCCCCTCACTAGCTAAACGATCTATCATAGGACCTCCAGGGTAGGGAAGCCCCAATAATTTGGCGGTTTTGTCAAAAGCCTCACCCGCGGCATCATCAATAGTTTGTCCTATAACCTCCATCTTTAAATAGTCCCTTACAAGTACAAGCTGAGTATGTCCACCACTAACAGTCATACACAAGAAAGGAAAGCTAGGCGCAGGGGATTCAATAAAATGAGCTAAAACATGCGCTTGCATATGGTTAACATCTATCAAAGGAATATCCAATGCCTGCGCCAAGGCTTTAGCAAAAGAGACACCAACTAGTAAAGCACCCAATAAACCAGGGCCACGCGTTACGGCAATAGCATTGAGATCATGTTTAGTTACATTTGCTTGTTCCAAAGCATGCTCTACTACATATACGATAGCCTTCTGGTGGTCCCTAGAAGCAAGCTCTGGGACTACACCGCCATACGCACTATGGATAGCTTGAGAAGAAATATAGTTAGATAAAACTTTCCCGTTATAGATCACCGCTGCACTAGTGTCATCGCAAGAAGATTCTATAGCTAAAATAATTGGCTTAGATATTGTTGACATACATTTCAAAACTTGATATAAAATATCTGTAAAAACAATTTATTTGTTCTTGCAAATACGTAATTTGCATTCACTAAATAAAACGATTTATTAGAATAATATATTTTTTAATTTGAAACCTAAGTTACCCTATAGACTACTAAAATATTTGCTTCGCTCATTTATTGCTATAGTAGCTCTTGTTTGCATTATTTTTCTTATTCTATTGATTCCGCAGGTACAAACAAAACTTGTCAAAGTAGCCTCTACCAAGCTTTCTAAAGAGTTAAACCATCAAGTCGATATAGAAAGCGTATCACTCACCCTATATGGAGATCTAGACTTACAAAATGTTACTGTAAAAGATCAAAACGACAGTTTATTATTAGAAGTCAATAACCTTATTCTTAACTTTTCCTTTTCAGAATTAATAGGTGATAGGCAAATAGTCATTGACAATGCCAAGCTAAATGAAGCCTCTTTCATCATAAGAAAAGAATCAGAACATAGCAACCTCAGTAAACTATCAGAATCTATAAGCGAGTTGTTTCCGAAAGATACAACCAAAGTAGATTCAGCAAAGTCGAGAACCATTGTAAAGTCGATATCCTTACAAAATTGTACTTTCGGTATATTATCAGATACTTTAGACTACGACAAGAGTTCATTTGAAGGAAGTTATTTTCTTTTGAAAGAAATGAATGCAGATATTACACACTTCTACATACATAGTGATACCATAGAGGCAGACGTACACAATCTAAGTACATATGATGATTATTCTCCTGCCCATGTGAAAAAACTTTCTGTTTTCTTTAGAAGGACACCTACAACATTAGAGTTTCATGAACTAGAAGCAAACCTAAACGATAGTTACTTAAAAGAGCAAGAGCAGTTAACGTTAACCTATACAGATAAAAGTGATTTTAGTGATTTTGTACAAAAAGTTAAAATAAAAGCACATCTAGTAGATACAAAACTACACACCAAGGATATCGCCATATTTGCACCATCGTTAAGAAAGTATGATGACGTTTGGACAGTTAATTTGTCATTTTCAGGTTTAATTAAAAGGTTTAAAGCAAAAAAGATAGATATAGCTTTCGGCAAGAATAGTACACTCAAAGGAAGAGTTAGTGCCGATGGGTTACCAACTATTTTAGAAACCTTTACAGAATTAGATTTTAAAAAATCATATATATTGCTAGAAGACATAAAGCAATACATACCCGATAATGCATATCAAAGAGTAGAAAAGTTTAAATACTTTAGCTTAAACTCTAAATTCATAGGATTTCCTACTGACTTTGTTGCTTACGGAGATTTTAAGACTGAGTTAGGAGCATTTCAAAGTGATGTAAAAATCAATCCATCGATAGAAGGAATAACAGAATACAAAGGACAGTTATCTGCAAAAGACTTTAAATTAGGTGAGTTTTTGGAATTAGAAACTGTAGGAATGACAACTTTCAAAGGTAACATTGAAGGTAAAGGTTTTAATGTAAATGATGCAGAGATTACAACTCAAAGTACATTTGAGTACTTAGATATGTATAATTACCGATACAAAAACATAGGCTCAAATATAGAATTGAAAAATAGTTTTGTCTCAGGGAAAGTGAGTGTAGAAGATAAAAACATATCAGGCCTTCTACAAGGTACTCTTGATGTTACAGACTCAATCAATATAGTCAAAATAAATACAGATTTACAATACGCAAACCTAAAACAATTACAAATAACCAAAGATTCTACAAGGATAGAAGGTGATATGACTATAGACCTCAAAGGACCTAACCTTTTGAGTGAATTAGATATAGACCACTTTACAGGAAATATTAAAACCCATTGCGTAGATATTTTTTATCGTAACAGAAATTATGATTTTAATAATACTCATATTGTAGCAGAACAATCCAAAGAAAACGTGCGAACCGTATCATTAAACTCAAACTATATAAGCACAAAGATTGAAGGAGATTTTGCTTTGACTAAACTACCAAAAGATTTGACCTCCTTTTTTGAAGAGTACTTACTGAGCATTCAAAACGATAAGCAAAAGATTAATGAGTACTATAATGAAAAAAATAATAACACCAATACACAAATTTATCCTCATAACCTTAAATACCACGTTAACTTTAAAAATCCAGACCCTATACTAAAACTCATTATGCCAGAATTATCAGTTTCAAAAGGGACATCTTTTTCTGGGGAATACATCAACGGTCCAGAACCCTTGATAACTTTAGATGGTAAAATAGACCAGATAACCTTTGGAGAGAAGATCTTACAAAAAAACAGTTTATATTTTATAGCTACCAAAGCAGCAAACCAATCTCAAATACTATCTCAATTTGGCATCAGCTCAGACAAACAATTTATAGAAGATAATTTATCTACCGAAAAAATGAGTTTTAATGGTGCATGGGAGAAAGATCAAATAAGTTTCACCTCTTTTGTGAAACAAAAAAACTCAAAAAACCATTTGTCATTAAATGGAGATATCAAATTACTCGAAGATACCATTAAGTTTCAGATTGATACAACCTCAGAGTTACAAGTAGATAATCAGCTTTGGGAATTTAAACTAGACAATAATGAAGCTAAACCAGACAATAATGTAGCTTTCGTAAACAAAGATATTCTTGTTAATAATATCAATATTCATAACGATTCATTGAGTATAACCCAAAAAATCACAATCAATGGTGTACTAT
>WTJX01000184.1 GCA_011524675.1 Cytophagales bacterium | reverse complement strand
TCCATTTGATGTTTGTAGAATTTTAAAGATTCCTTCTTGGCTTCCTCCAGCGCACTTAAAAGTCAAGCAGTTTTTTGTTAAGTATGCAGTAATTCCTAATTCACCTTCATTAAAGTTATCGGTCAACATTTCATCCGATTCGTTTTCGATTTGATACTTATAATGACGCAGTCTATTTTTAAATCGTTCTATTTGTTCATCTGTCAATGTCTTTCTATTTCGTGTCTTTGATCTTGAGTTAGGTGATTATATTTTTTTATGCAAGTCAAAATTATAAAAATTTGACTTTAAATATCCTCTGGGGTATCCCAGAGGATGTTTAAAATAATTTGCACTTATCTTTTGAATCTAAGAACTTATTTACACAGAATAAATTGTCTTCAGTATTTTGGGATGGCTACTTAAGACATAGCTATCTCATTCAACTTTTAGAAGTTGTGATTATTGTCTAAGAAGATGGAGTGGTATCAAAGGTAAAAGAAACATACCGTAGTATGTTTCTAAAGAGGGTGTACAAATATTAGGGTCTATTAAAGTAGCCCAACTTAGAGCTAAACTAAAAATAGAAAATCATAAAAAATATTTTCTAGGAATGAAGTGCTAGCTCTTTCCAAGTTCTTTGGCGCGATTAACACAGGCTTGTACTCCTTCCTGAATCAATTTATCTAAATTGTTAGCGTCAAAATTATCAAGAGCAGCTCTAGTTGTTCCTCCTTTGGATGCTACACGATTCATCCATTCTACTAAGTCTAAATCGTTATCCTCGTATAATTGTACAGCTCCTTTAAATGTTTGTACCACTAAAGATTTTGATTCCTCTGGACTGAAACCTAACGCTTTCCCTGCTTTTTCCATAGCATTCATAAAGTAAAAAATATAGGCGGGACCAGAGCCAGAAATTCCCGTAGTATTGTCTATTGCCTCTTCTGAAGGTACTTCAAATGCAATACCTGTAGAAGCCAATATCTTACTTATCAATTCCTTCTCTTCATGGTCAACTCCTTGTGAACATGTAAAGGTTGTTGCGCCTAGTTGTATAGCTGCGGGTAGATTGGGCATGCAACGAATTACTTTATCAACCGCTAAACCTTGCTGAATGCTCTGCATTTTCATCCCAGCCATCACAGAAACAAAAAGTTGTTGATTGTTAACCAAACCTTTTATTTCTTCAAAAACAACTGGTGCTACTTGTGGTTTTACTGCCAAGAAAATGACATCTGCTGACTTTAATACTTCATAGTCATTAGTAACGGCCATTTTATTCATAGCCTTAATTTCTTTAATTCTATTTTCTGATTTTTCAAGTATTTCTATTTCTCCAATACTTGCGTTAAAAATCCCTTCAGCATAGGTGAATCCCATGTTCCCACCGCCAATAATCACTATTTTTTTCATGTGTTTAAAAGTATCTAGTAGTTAGTATCTAGTCGCTAGACACGAGTACTAACATATTGTTATAGAGTATGTTATGTGTGTTTTAATCATGATCCAGCCGCATACTGGCTCTTCGCTAAAAATAGACATTAGTCTATTATCTTAACGCTTCAGCTCTATCTGTTGGTATAGATGCCACATTCGACATTAGACCTTTGACATTCGACATGCTTGTTTCAAGTATTCAAGTTGATAACTATCTAGTATTTAGGTAGTTATTTTACTTTTTAATAAACTTATAAGTATCTCCGGCTATCTTTAAGATGTATGTACCACTGCTCAAACCTGTGAGATTAATGTTTTCATTGGTACTGGTGCATTGTCCACTAATGAGCGCATCACCTCCTTTGAGGTCAAAGATAGCATAGGTTTTTCCTACATTATTGCTTTCTGTTTGCAAAGTGAGTGTTTCTGTTGCCAAAGTGGGGAAGATACGGTTTTTCGTGCTACTGACTTGCTCATCAGTATCTGTGATTGGGTCTATTAAGGCTATGCTTCCTCCAGACGATGGTATGGACACAGGAAAGCTTGCATACTGACTATTCTCTAAGTTTGCGAATGTATAAAAAGAATTACTCGCAATGTCTTGGTGCATAATGACTTTAATATATTCATCTTCTATGCTCTCAAAGGCTAGTGTACTAAAGTCTTCTTGTGGCATATAAAAAAAGACCATCCTTTCTTCTTCTGTGAGTGGTGCTAGTGAAACTGTCGTAAGTGCTTCATTGATAGAGTCTAAGAAGTTTCCTGGTAAAAAGTAGTGTATGTTGGTTTGGTTAGTAGCTACATCACTTGCCTCCAATTTCCACTTTCTTCTGATTTCTACTCCTCCATTTTCGTTAGCGATAAAAGCAGTACCGGTGGGATGATAGACATAGGCAGGTGATTGAATGACCAGTTTTAGCTCTCTGTTATTTACTAATAAATTTTCTTCTAAAGACGTGCCTAAAAGGAGTTCTCCATCATTATTGCAATAATAGGTATAGTCGTTGGTATGAGAGAATGATTGTGTAGCTAGGTGCGTACCTTCTGCTGTGGCAATGGGACTGGTACTAGTGCAAGAAGTGTTTTGTCTCAATTCAAAGTCGAGTGTATCTGTACAGCCTGTTTCTGAGGTGTAAACACATTGGTAGCTCTGAAAGTCTGTAGCGGTTACAGGGTAGAATGTTTTTACACGGCTATTCTGTGTAGGGACTTGATTTACAGACCACTGGTACTGAGGATCGGTAGCCATACTTACTATGCCTAGGTCATTTACTTGTGGGGCAAATAGTACGCTATCTGTTTTAGCTCTTACCTCTAGTTGCGTAGCGACAGACCAAGGGTTGCCTATGATTTGTGTTTGAGAAATGAGACTAGGGGAGGGAGGTGTTTCTCCTAGGTAATAAAAGATTTCTGCGGTTTCATCATTTTCGATGTCTTGGTTTACATTATATATGATGTCGTATAGCCCCGTTTCAGTATCGTAGGCTATCTGCCAAAAGTCTTTGCCATGATTAGATTGGTCAACGATTTCCCAACAATCACCTTTTGCGCTCCAAAGTTTAGGTGAGCTAATGTTACTTAATCCAGTAAAAACGACAGGCACATAGCCCCTACCTCCTGTTATTTTCACTAAAGCTGTATTGTTGGAAGTGCTGACAGTAAGAGGAAAAGAATTATCTAATTGATTGCTTGGAGAACTGGCTATGATGCGATTCCCTAAAGATTCTCTATAGAGCAGTTCATAAGAATTGCCATATTGTGCTAGGGCAGCAGCAAAGTTAGTATTGGGACCATAATAATCTGTAGCTTGTTTGGGCAATACGGCTACCTCTACCAAAAGGTTTATTTGGTCGCCAGCCTTAAAAGAGCTAATGCTTGGCGGTGGCACTAAGCAATAAGAGGTAGGTTTTGTACCTTTATTGGCAGAAAAACCTACCGAACTTGAACGTTCCCTAAAATAAGGGGTGTTGTTTTCTATGCCATCAAAGGTGGCTTGATACCCTCGGATAATCATACCATTGTTGGTATTGATGTCTATGCCGCTGGTTGCTCCTGCATAGGCCAATCCATCGCCAGCCCACAACCAAGGATTTGTTCCTGTCAGTGCTGTAGCCGTAGTCGTATAGTCATTAGAGCCATTGTTGGTAGGAGAGAACTGCCCTTGCATACCGTCGTCATTACCATACACGACACTTTGAGTGTTGTGTATATTGTAGATGTCTCCGCCTAGCTGAAAGATATCAAAACGATTGAAGTCCACATCCTCTAGGGCTTCGATAGATACATCATAATACACTCGTGTAAAGTCGTCTGACCTCGTCAAATAAAAAGTATAGTCCAAT
>WTJX01000613.1 GCA_011524675.1 Cytophagales bacterium | reverse complement strand
TGCCCAGCATCGGTTACCTTATATTTTGCAAAGCTACATAGTTTTTTGCTTGTACGATAGGAAAAGTAAAAAAAGATATAGCGGATAGCCCTAACGCATAAAAATTCAAGCTTAGTTTTAACTTCGTAAAGTAGAACTAAGCGATAGTACCTTCTCTCACATCAAAAAAGTCTTCTAGTCTTTGCTCTTGCTTTCCTTTGGTGATGATAATAACATAGTCCTTTTTTTGGATCAGTATGTCTTCTTCTGGGTTTTTGATTAGGGTTTTTGAACCATCTTCTTCTGTCCTACTCAAACCTATGAGTATAGTGTTGAATTTACTTTTTAAGTCAAAGAACACTTCGTTATAGCTTTTGCCTGCGTACTCATGTAGCTCTTTGATATAGAATTGTTTAATGTCAAAGTCATCGTCTGTAGCTGCATATGACATCAATTCTTCACCAAAAGCTGCTACGTCAGGTTCAAAGATATAACTTGCTAATAGCTTAGAGGATATTTCTAACTTTGAGATAGGGTAGGTAACACCTGCATTATGAAAAGTTTCTCTTAGGTTCGAATTGTCTAGTGTAACGATATAATTCAGTTCGGGGTATTCACCTTTGAGCGTTAGGACATGTACTAGCTTATCTGTATCGGTTTTTCCATTGACAAACACCATTTTGGCATCTTCGATATTAGATTTTTTGATCATATCAAAGTTGTCAAACTCTGAGTATAAGGTATAGATCAGCTTAGGGCTATGCGAATAATGCTCTAAGATCAAGTCTATTTCTTTTTTGTCATCTAAAATAATGGCAACCTCATCACCTACGCTCACCAACTGATCGGCAACAGATCTAGCGAATGAATCCCACCCTAGTATGACTGTGTGCCCAATAAACTTACATCCTTGATAACCCATTTTTCTTTCTTCTTTTAATCGTATTCTATATGTGGTAACAGTACTGAAAATCAAGGTCGAGATTACAATACTGCCTAAGGCAAATACTAAACCTAAGATTTTACCATTAATAGTAGAGGGTACAAAATCCCCGTATCCTACAGAGGTGAGTGTTATAAAAGCATACCAAATACCGTCCCATTGATTGGTGATTTGTGTTTGGCTGCTTTGCTTTTCAAAATAGACCAACAAAGAAACCAAAAACCAAAAGATACCGCCAATGGCTAGGATTGTCCTAAAAATGCTCACCAATACCCTGCTTCTTCTCACATCTATTGAATTTACCGAAACAAACTTCCAAGTTGACTAAAGTAATACAAAATCTGTAAAAGATAAAAAAGGGGATGATACAATTTTCTTTTTTTGAAAAAACAGCTCTTTAAGCATTGATTATGCAAAACAGTTTATGGCAATAATGCGATTTTATAAGTGAACTACTTATAGAATAGAAATAGTAATTAAAAATAGCTAAATTTAAGCCATTCAATATTTAAAGACCTACATTCAGCTGTAATTAAGCTTTTATTATACATAAAAAGGGCACGTTAAAGGTTAAGTTTAGCTCTCAAGGAAATGCTCATAACGTAAAACATAAAACCTATAACTTAAAACGTACATAACATATGAATACACAAACATTTAAAAAACTACCTGTAACCGTACTTAGCGGGTTTTTAGGTGCTGGAAAAACTACTTTACTTAACCATATCCTTCATAATAAAGAGGGGTTAAAGGTGGCAGTTATTGTTAACGATATGAGCGAGGTGAATGTAGATGCTGATCTTGTCAAAAATGAAAATACGCTTTCGCGTACCGAAGAAAAGCTGGTAGAAATGAGCAATGGTTGTATCTGCTGTACTCTTAGGGAAGACCTTATGTTAGAAGTAGAACGTCTCGCTAAAGAAAATCGTTTTGACTATTTACTTATAGAAAGCACTGGTATTAGTGAGCCTGTACCTGTAGCACAAACATTTTCATTTGTAGATGAAGAGAACAATATTGACCTATCTAAATTTAGTTATATAGATTGTATGGTTACTGTTGTGGATGCTTTTAACTTCTTCAAAGACTTTGGGAGTCCTGAAACACTTATGGATAGGGAACTCACTGATATGGAAGGGGATCACAGAACTGTAGTGAATTTACTTACAGATCAGATAGAGTTTGCCAATGTCATCATACTCAATAAGACGGACTTAGTAAGCGAAGAAACACTGGGCATACTCAAAGCTTCCATACATAAGTTTAATCCTAAAGCAAAAATTATTGAATCTTCTTATAGTAAGGTAGCTCCACAACAAATACTCAATACTAAGCTGTTTGATTTTGAAGAGGCGGAGAGCAGTAGTGCTTGGATAGAGGAATTACAAAAAGATGAGCATACACCAGAAACAGAAGAATACGGGATATCTTCTTTTGTATATAGGACAAAGAAGCCGTTTCACCCTGAACGTTTTTGGGCGTATGTAAATAAAGAGTTTCCAACTTCTATCATCAGAAGTAAGGGACTATTTTGGTTGTCATCAAGACCTAAGCAAGCACTTACTTGGAGTCAAGCAGGTGGTTCGTTACAAGCAGATAGTGCTGGTGTGTGGTGGGCTAGTATGCCTTATGACCAAAGAATACAATATATGTCTTTCGTAGAAAATCAATCGACGATAGAGTCTGACTGGCATAAACAATTTGGAGATAGAAAAAACGAAATTGTATTTATAGGTCAAGATATGGACGTTGCCCAAATCACAAAAGAACTAGACCAATGCCTAGCTACGCCCAAAGAGTTGGATATTCCAGATTGGCATCTAGGCTATCAAGACGAATGGCCATTACAACAACTAATGGAGGCATAAAAGAAGAAGTATTTGCTAAATGTCCATTTTGTAAAACAGCTTGAAGTCTTGAAACTTGGTTGAGAAAAAAGATATAAGACGCTAGTATCTTATGTCTTTTTTCAACTATGAGACGCTTTGTAACAGTATAATATCTTTTAAAAATGGTAAAGTTAAATGTAGGTTGCGGTAATGATATCAAAGAAGGCTATGTGAACATAGATCATATAGCATTGGATGGGGTAGATGTTGTCCATGATCTTAATGTGTTGCCATTGCCTTTTGAGTCTGATAGTGTGGACGAAATCCTTTGTTTGGATGTACTAGAACACATAGACTACATACCTTTGTTACAAGACTTTCACAGAATATTAAAAAAAGGAGGGAAGGTCATCGTTCGTACACCTCATTTTAGTTCACGCTTCAACTATATCGATCCTACTCATCTCAATAGGTTCTCAATCCAAACCTTTGAATTTTTTCTTAGTAATTCATTTTTTAAGAGAGAATATTATCAAACGTTTAGTTTTTCAGCTATTGTACATCAAAAAATTGCCTTTGAAATGAGCCCATTCTTTCCATGGAACTACTTTATGGCTCCCATAGTCAATCTTTCTAAGTCATTGCAGGTATATTTTGAGGCTACTTTTTTATGTAGATTATTCCCTGCATCTAACATTCATATCGAATTGAAGAAGTAAGATGTCTTTTTTGAAGAAAAACATTGTCATTGTCTCTTCTATTGTTTTATCTGCTTTTTTAGGTTTTTTCACTCAAAAACTTATTGTCATTATCCTGAGTGTAGAAGACTTTGCACGCTATGATTTGGCGCTTTCTGTGGTAGGTGTTTTCAATGGTATGCTCACCGTTGGCTTTATCAATTATTATAAAAAACGCTCTATCAAGAGTAACTCTAAGTATCACTCTTTACTGAACCCTTATCACTTCCTTATTCTGTGTAGTAATGCCATGGTTACAGGGCTAGGTATATTAGTTATTTCGATATTTTATCCTTTAAG
>WTJX01000468.1 GCA_011524675.1 Cytophagales bacterium | reverse complement strand
GTACAACTAGACTTAACTAGGCAGGCTTAGTATAAACAATATACTTAGAAGGTATATGTTTATACTAAGTATCCAAAACTAACTGAATCATTACCATGGATGTAGCCATTGTATTATTAAACTGGAATGGAGTATCACTTTTAAAAGAGTTCCTTCCGTCTGTTGTTGTAAATAGTAAAGCAGCGAAGGTTTACATCATTGATAATGGTTCCACTGACGACTCAGTAGCTTTTGTCGAGGAGCATTATCCAAGTATATCACTCATTAAGTTAGATGAAAATTTAGGTTTTTGCAGAGGTTATAATGAAGGCTTAAAAAAAATTAAAGCAAGCTATTATGTGTTATTAAACACAGACGTAGAGGTTACCGCAGGATGGTTAGAAGATCCTATTCGTGTATTATCTACAGATGATACTGTAGGGATTTGCCAACCCAAAATCAAAGCATGGAAACAAAAAGATAGCTTTGAATATGCAGGGGCAGCAGGAGGGTATATCGATACTCTAGGCTATCCCTTTTGTAGAGGTCGTTTGTTTGAAAAATTAGAAGAAGACAAAGGTCAGTATAACGATTTTAAAGAAATATTTTGGGCATCAGGCGCATGTTTGTTTATCAAAGCTGAATTATTCCATCGCTCCAAAGGATTTGACGCTAATTTTTTTGCTCATATGGAAGAAATAGATTTATGTTGGAGAGTGAAAAATATGGGGTACAAAACAATATATTGCGGTACTAGTACAGTCTATCATGTAGGAGGTGCTACGCTTGTGAAAAATAACCCCAAAAAGACATTTTTAAATTTCAGGAATAGTATGTTATCTATGATTAAAAATCTTCCAATTCATAGATGGATTCCTAAAATTTTAGCTAGACTTCTCTTGGATGGTTTGGCGGGGGGATATTTTTTGTGTAAAGGAGAGTATCTTCATACCCTAGCAGTTATTAAAGCTCATTTTTCTTTTTATACAATAGTATTCAAATATATAGGGAAAAAGCAGGGATACACTTTTAGTCCTAGGTATAAGGGATCAATAGTGTTAGATTATTTCTTAAGAGGAAAAAAGCGTACTTCAGAGATAAAAGGCTTAGAGTTCCCAAACTATACTCCTTTTTCTTAAGTGACTTCTCATCTTCATTAGAAAGGCAAGTGCTAGATATACCACGACAGGAGACCCGTAGGTAAGAAAACTTATATAAATAAAAAATACACGAATATTGCTAGGCGCCATGCCTAGTTTATCTCCTAATTTAGTACAAACACCAAAGGCTTGTAATTCCCAGTATCTTTGTATTTTTTTAATCATAGGATTTAGTATATAAAGAAGTAGTTTGAATGTTTTGCTAAAGCTTTGCTTTAGACTTTCCTTGGATTAAAATCACTTGTTTTTTAGTCTTCAACTCTTTTTGCCTATTTGGAAAGCTGAATCTCTTTCCATAACCGTAACCATGGAATAAAACTGATGCAAAGCTTGCTCTGACTAAGACCTAAAATCACTTTACAAACAATAATATTGATTAAAAATAGCAAATAAACTTCTTTAAAGCAAAAAATACATTCTTTTCATTGCAATAGTTAAGATATAGCAATAGTTTAGTGTTTTCAAATAGAATGATATATTATTATTCTGAAAGACTAAAAACGTAGTTAGAGTAATCGAAAAACGAGGAAAAAATAGTAAAATGAAATTTCTTACAATAAAAAACAGTTTGATGCTAGTGATTACACTAGTGTTGTTGTCTAGCTGTTCACTAAAACAGATGATTAAGTTAGCTGAAGAACAAGAACTAACAGTTGACCCTAACCCTCTAGAGCTTCATGGTGACTCTGTTACTTTTAAACTTTCTGCTAATATTCCTGTAGCGATGTTAAAGAAAGGAACAAAATATACCATGAAAACATCCTACAAGTATGGTGATAAGACCTTAGAGTTAAAAGATATTGATATAGATTCAGACAACTTCCAAGGCACATCAGATGATGCCAAGATTAATAAGACCTTTTCTTTTTTATATAATGATGCTATGAAATCGGGTAAGCTTTACTTGACAGGTGTAGCTTCAAAAAAAGGCACAGATAAAATAAAAAGTACTCCAGAACTAGAAATAGCTGTAGGTATTATTACTACTTCTCGTATGGTAAAAGATGTATATCAAGTAGCATACACAGAGCCAGGTTTCAATACAAAAGAAGAACTAGAAAAGTTACCTACCATTGATTTTTATTTTGATAAAAATAAATCCATCTTAAAAACTTCTGAGATAGAAGGCGAGAACGGAGAGGTACTAGATCAATTCATTGCTTCTAAAATCGCTACTAAAGAGGTAACCATAACAGGATATCACTCGCCAGAAGGTCTAGAAGCTATCAATGAAGATCTTGCTAAAGAAAGAGCTAAGTCAGTAGAGGACTTTTACAGAGAGAGAATGGAAAGATACGATTATGCTAACCAAGCTGAATCTATCAATTTTGTCGCAAAGCCAGTGTTTCAATCTTGGAAGACGTTAAAAGATGCGTTGAAATACGAGTCTCATTTGACAAACAAAGAGGAAGAAAAGATACTAAAGATTATCGGTACTTCTGGACCTAGCTTTAGAGAAAAAGAATTAGCACTACAAAAACTTCCTTTTTATAAAAAGTTATACAAAAATATTTATCCTAATCTAAGAAGGTCAGAAACGCAAATCCTTACGATCAAGAAGAAAAAAACAGAAGCAGAAATTACCTTGATAGCTAAAGATATCATTGATGGTAAAGCAGACCCTTCATCATTAGCGGAGGCAGAAATACTATTTGCAGCAAATCAAACACCTATACTTTCTGAGAAAGAAGCACTTTACAAAGCTGCTACTAAAGAAAGTGATAGCTGGAGAGCACATGTAAACCTAGCTTCTACTTATATCGAATTAGCAAAAACTGCTATTAAAGAGAATCAAAGAACTTCATTTATCAACATGGCAGAAACGCATGCTGATTTAGCGAGCAAAAATGCTAAAGGTACTAATGCTATTATTCAAAATAACTTAGGTATCATTGCTATGTTAAAAGGAGATAAAGAAGCGGCTAAATCTGCATTTACTAAAGGAAAAACAGTAGCAACTGGACAAATCTCAAATCAAATCAAGTCTTCATTGGCAAGTACTCAAATAGCTGACGGAAGATACGCAGATGCACTTAATAACCTTAATGGTCTAAACGAGTCAGCAGGTGAAGGTACAGAGTTTAACAAAGCATTAGCATATACCCTAAGCAAAGATTACCCTAAAGCAGAATCTACGATCAAAACATACATCAAAAATCATCCTAAAGATGCAGAAGGTTATTATTTACAAAGCATCATCTACGCAAGAACAGGGAATGAGGTAGAGATGAAAAAAAATTATAACAAAGCCATTGATTTAGATTCTAAATACAAAGATATTTCATTGAACGATTTAGAATTCAAGAAATATACAGGAATCACGGAATCAAAATAGAAAATTAAAAATTAAAAAAGGTTTTATGCTCATGGTATAAAACCTTTTTTGTTGGGAGTGCCATACTAAAAAACAAAGTACTTCCTATGGTTTCTACTGTTTTATATTTTAAATTTGTAACGGTTATATTACTAAAGAAATAACGATGAGAGAAATTCAGTTTAGAGAAGCTTTGAGAGAAGCGATGAACGAAGAAATGCGAAGAGATGAAAAAATCTTTTTGATGGGTGAAGAAGTAGCAGAGTATAACGGAGCTTATAAAGTGAGCTTAGGAATGCTTGATGAGTTCGGACCAGAAAGAGTCATTGATACTCCTATTG
>WTJX01000563.1:2160-3796 GCA_011524675.1 Cytophagales bacterium | reverse complement strand
TTGCTACCTGTCAAAATAAAAACATGCATCTGGATTCTATTTTCAATGATTGTCTTATTCACTTTTCTGACCTTTTATTCTGCCTTTACTGGTAATGTAACAGACTGTGGTTGCTTTGGTGATGCTATGCCGCTCACTCCGTGGCAATCATTTAGCAAAGATTTGATTTTACTAGTGCTTATCGCTTTTTTGTTATATAGAAGAAGACACATTGTTGACTTTTATAATCCCAAGAAAACACTCGCTATAGTTCTCTCGGGTATTATTTCACTTGGGTTTGCTTTATACTGTATAGCACATTTACCTATCAAAGACTTTCGACCGTATAAAATAGGTAACCACATCCCTACCCTTATGAATGATAGTGAACCTTCTGTTTATCATTATGAAATGGAAAAAGATGGAGAAACAAAAATTTTCACTAAGTACCCTACTGATAAAGCATGGAAATTTGTTCGTTCCATAGAGGTAACCAAAGGAAAAGACCCAACTATTTTGGACTTTACTCTTTTTGATGAAGAAAATGAGGTTACAGACGAGGTGCTTACCGATGTAAAACTGACAGTAGTATTTAACAGTGTAGGTGAGTTAGCCGAAGATATTGATTGGGATGCCTTGCAAAAGCTGAAAGATAAGATGGAAGGAAAAGTTATCACAATTAGTAGTAAGCCTATAGCCAATGAAAAATATAAGGGTATATTGCCTTCATACTATGCTATTGATGAAACGGTTGCCAAAGCAATGATACGATCTAACCCTGGCTTGATGTTATGGAAAGACGGTACGGTGCTAGGCAAATGGCACATCAATGACATTCCTAGCATAGCAGAACTAAATGATTTGATAAAATAATGTTTCGTTACTTCCTAAAGAAAATAAGTTTTGGCTTTTTTACACTAATAGGTGTAGTAAGTTTACTCTTCTTTTTGTTTCAAGTACTACCTGGCGACCCCGTTTCTTTGATGATGGGGCAACGCTCTGACCTTGAAACAAGAAAGAAAATTGAAAAAGAACTAGGGCTTGATAAACCACTTGCACAGCGTTACCTCAACTATTTGAATGACATCTCTCCTATTTCCGTATATAAACCATCTCTAGAAAACAAAGAGAAATATAACTATACTACACTGCTACCTTTAGGAGAAATAGCAGTAGTCATCAAAAAGCCTTATTTGGGTAAGTCTTTCCAGTCTGCTAGGTCTGTAAATGCGATCATACCAGAATATGCGGTAGGTACGCTATGGCTTGCTGTGGCAGCCATTACCTTTGCTACCTTTTTTGGATTGCTGTTAGGAATGATATCGGCAACCTTCAAAGATACTTTCTTAGATAGGAGCATTGTATTTTTTTCTACCTTAGGGATTTCTCTGCCCTCTTTTGTGAGTGGAATTCTCATTTCTGTAGTCTTTGGTGTGATCTTACATGAAATCACTGGACTCAATATGATTGGCTCTCTATACGAAATCAGTCCCGAAAAGGGAAAACACTTAGCCCTTAAAAACTTGATTTTGCCCGCCTTCACTTTAGGGATTCGTCCTCTTGCGATCATTACACAGTTGTGTAGAAGTTCTGTTTTAGAAGTGCTCAAAGAAGACTATGTAAGGACAGCCAGAGCCAAAGGGCTTAGTGAGAAAGC
>WTJX01000563.1:1077-2150 GCA_011524675.1 Cytophagales bacterium | reverse complement strand
GTATATAAAAAAGACCATGTTCCAACTGCCAGAGCCAAAGGAATAAGTCCCAAAGCTGTGATCTATAAGCATGTTTTAAAAAATGCTTTGAATCCAGTCATCACTTCTATCTCTGGATGGTTTGCCTCTCTGCTTGCAGGATCATTCTTTGTAGAATGGATATTTTCGTGGAAAGGACTAGGTATGATGACCATCACCTCCGTTACCAAGCTAGACTACCCTGTTGTCATAGGTATCACCTTGTATATCGCCTTCATTTTTGTATTTATCACCTTAGTGGTTGACATAATTTACAGTATCCTAGACCCTAGAGTAAGTTTTAAGTGATTGACTTAAACTCTAGGAAAACAACATACCTCCTCTCTATTAAGAGAAGAACCGTCTATTCTAGGACGTCTATTTTTAGTTGGAATCCGGTTCAAGAGTCCAATTTTCTATCATAATATTTGCCAATCGCTCAAAATGCTTGACGTTATTTGTAACCAATGTCATTTCATTTGTGATAGCTGTAGCACCAATTAACAAATCAAAGTCATCTACTGGTTTACCTTAAAAGTCTTCTATTTGGCGATTTGTATTTCTTGAACTTCTTAAATCTTCAATGATTTCATCTGCCGATCGAGGATCATCCCAAGAGCCATAAAGCTCTTTCCATGATTGTTTTTCTTGATCTTTAAAATGGGATTCTTTTAATGATTCCGTGATACG
This sequence comes from Cytophagales bacterium, assembly GCA_011524675.1. Classification (GTDB taxonomy): domain Bacteria; phylum Bacteroidota; class Bacteroidia; order Cytophagales; family JAAEPT01; genus WTJX01. Next base: position 1,442 of record WTJX01000563.1, on the reverse strand, counting down.
AGAAATTAACTCTAAACGCACTTCTGCACTTAGATTTTTAATCATCCCAAAAAAGTTATCAGCGATATTTATATTGTTCAAATTCATAGCCTTATATAAAGGTACTCAATTTTAATCTTTAAATTCACAAAATCTTTGGTGATTTAATACTCATCCTTTCTTACCCCCTCCCCCTTTTTCTTTTTGGCAATACCTAATACTTTCTAAAACTAAGTTTCTGTATTTTTTCTAATAAAATTACAGCCAATTAAACAGTAAAGGTGACGAAATAAAACTTCTCTTGATCTCTTATTGCATATTATAGATGGCATTATTCTACTATATGAGTTTCAATTTACTTTTTCGGTTGACTGGATGAATTATAA
>WTJX01000563.1:0-1067 GCA_011524675.1 Cytophagales bacterium | reverse complement strand
ATCTTTAGTAGGTAAGAGTATGCAATATTTGGTCTCAGCGGGAAGCCTAAGACCAGTGGGGATGCTAAGTATGTCTTACTTTTTTCTAATTTTCTAAAACCAAAAGTGATATAAAACATAAAGAACAATTAGAAAAAAAGGTGTGATGAAAACCATTAGGTTTAATATGGCAATAATTCCCCAAAAAGCAAATAATAATATGTCTTTCCAGTTGGTCTTGTTGATTGGTTTATTAAATCCAAGTTTCTCCTTTATTGCCCCGATACGCATTTCCAACGGATTATTCAGTTCCTTTGCATAGTAATATATTCCTTTGCAATTTCTACCTCTCATAAAACCAATAAAAAGAAGCTTTGGATTGATAATGAGTCCTAGCGCATAAAAACATAAATTTATCCACCAAGCAAAAAGATATTTCCCACAACCTGAAGAAATTTCATACCCTGCTATTTGTATTTCTCCTGTAAAAAAATCAGCTTTATAATTGGTTAATATATGGTTCATGTCATGAAACAAAACAACCTGTTGTCTCATTTTAGGATTAGGAAGGTGGAATTTGATAAATCCAATTTGCACCTTGAATAACCGAGACGTTGTTCCTCCATCAGGAGGAAGTCCATGTTCATTGTAAAACATTTTTAAAGCATCTTTCATTCTAAGGTTGTCTGGTAAATCAGTCATATCACTTAATTAACAAATCGTTAAGATGGGGGATTTATTGATAAACATGTGAACTTTTTTTGCGTATAGTTGCTGATATCCAAATAAACAGAGCTTTGTTCCGTTTATTTCAATTATATCTTTCTTCGTATAAATATAAGCTAAAAATATAAAATTTGACAAACAGAATAAGAAAAATACAAACACATATTTTGTACAGTTGAATAGTTTACCTTATCAATAAGCGTATAGTAATACGAATAATTATACGCTTATTATAGTTAGCTATTTTAAAGGTGGAGAGCTTTCTATATACTGACATTTGGTGCATGATTTTATTCCACGGAAGGGGCAAAAAAAATTAAAGGTTAGGGATTAAAGATTAAGGAAGGGTAGTGAGTAAATTC
>WTJX01000422.1 GCA_011524675.1 Cytophagales bacterium | reverse complement strand
GTGAGTTACTCCTCTCAAAAATGCCTGAGCGTTATACTATATATTTGATGGCATTGGTAACGGGTAATTTGTTGCACATTGCCACGATCATCTTTTTTGAATCATCACATAAGCAACGCTTCAATGTCAAAAGGTGGGTAGTGATACTCTTGGGCATATTACTAGCCTTAGGAGTAGAGTTTGTGTAGCTATATTTATTCCACGAAAGTGGAAAAAGCGATTAGTGTTTCATACTAGATACCAGGTACTTACTACTAGATACTCAAAGGCACTAGTTTTTATTCCACGAAAGTGGTTTTATCTTGATGAATAATTAAAAATTAATAATATAATGGAATTTAATAGACGAAACAGAATCTTACTCCTCATTATCATACTTTTATTTGCAGCTAAAGCGATTTTCACGTAAAAGAAGACTTTGCATGAAAAAGCTTGCTATATATTTTGTCAAACGGGACTACCTAATCAACAAGTGTACTGATTACTGTAGGCAACATCAGGTCTACCCATTCTTTGTATGCTTTCGTTGATGGATGTAATTGGTCTGCGGCAAAATAAGCATCTCCTTTTTGCCTTTGACTCAAAGAAAAGATGTCTACCATGATCACATCCTCTTTTTGAGCTAATTCTTTAGCTATTTCATTAAAGGCTTGTATGCCTTGAGAAATATTTCTTCCCTTGCTATATTTCGCACCTTCATTGCTAACTGAAAAATCGGGGATGCTTAACAAAACCAATTGGCTTCCTACTTTTTGCTTTATCACTGTTAAGATACGCCCTAAATTTTCACGATAAATAGCTGTAGACACTTCCTGTACCCAGTCGTTAACTCCAATAAGTAAGGTGCAAAAATTAGCTTGTGAAGAAGCTAATAGCGAAATTTGGTAGTCTAAAACATCTTGCGTGGTATAGCCTGTAAGGGCTGGTTGTGCGACTATAGCTGTGTCAATGCCTTTTGTTTGTAAGTCTTGGGTCAGTAATGACGGAAAATTTGCATTGATAGCAACTCCTTCTCCTATAGTGTAAGAATCACCTAGGGGTAAATAACGGACATTCGTTAGCTTTTTATTCATTCTTTAAACAATTTTTTGAGATCAAAACCATTATGGTATTACATTTGAATTATTCTTACAAACCAAAAATAATGACTCATGTTGAAAGTTAATATCGTAGGCGTACTATTTTTCAGTCTTTTTTTTACTGCACATGCAACAACATGGGGCAGTTTTGAACAAAAGGCAGAACAGTTTTTAAAAAAACATGTGGCAGATGGTAAAGTGAACTATACTGCCATCAAAAAGTCTCCAAAAGAGCTGAACGAACTCATAAAAATAATTGGTACTACTAAGCTTAGCGAAAGTAAGAATGAACGTATGTCTTTTTATATCAATGCATATAACATTTTGGTAATAAAAGGCATCGTAAATCATTATCCTGTAGAGGGTCCTTTGAGTATAGATGGCTTTTTTGATGGTGAGCAATACCAAGTAGCAGGAGAACGCATGACATTGAACGATTTGGAGAACAAAAAAATAAGAGTGTATAAAGATGCTCGCATTCATTTTGCGTTGGTGTGTGCTGCCATTAGTTGCCCCGCACTGACATCTAGTGCCTATACGTCTAAGACGTTGAGTACTCATTTGCAACGACAGACAGAAAAAGCTTTGAATGATGATAACTTCATTCGAGTGAAGTCTCAATCCAAAGCGGTTTATGTATCCGAAATATTTAAGTGGTACAAAGAAGACTTTGGTACTAGCGATGCAGCACTACTAAGGTACATCAATCAATATAGAAGAGTAAAAATACCATCTAGTTATGAGCTGAAATATTACCCCTATAGCTGGAAGCTAAATAAAAAATGATTTTTTTATGCATAATGTTTTGCAATTAAAAAAAGACTCGTATATTTGCACTCCCTTTACAAAAGAGGTATAAGAAAAAGGGCCTATAGCTCAGCTGGTTCAGAGCACCTGCCTTACAAGCAGGGGGTCATAGGTTCGAATCCTATTGGGCCCACTACACAAAGCCAATTCATTGTAAAGTGAATTGGCTTTTTTGTTTTCTATCACTCAACTTATTCTCCTCAAAAATTTTGCTTGATTCCTTTTTATTTCTTAATTATGTAAATAAATTTAATTTTTACATGTTTATTTGTATAGAAAAAATAAACAGATAGATTGAAAGTTGTCTTGATAGAGCAGAACTAACAAATGATTAGCTGAAAAGCTGAATAAGAATATGGCTACCATATCAAGGTGGTGTACAAACGGAATGCAACTATCATTAGAAGCGCTTCTTGTCATAGCATGTTTTTAAGAGTAGATATTCTAGAGCTGATCATCTCTCTACTATTAAAAAACCTATCAAACTAAATAGTATGACTCATCATAAGCAAAAATCCAATAAAAAAAATAGAAACGCTAAAAAGGAGAAATCTCCCGCATCAACAAGTAAGAATATCCCCTTTTTGAATAATGTGATCATAGCAATATTCTTTGTGATCCTTATTTCTAAATTGAAGAATCAAAATTCTGGTTACAAATGGATGCACGAGACATTAATAGGTGCTAACCTGAAAACAATGAAAAAGTATAAGGATTTAACTTTTGAGCAAAAACAAGAAGCAAAGATGGGATTTAATGGAAAATATTTGAATTTTGTTAAAAATAATACTCCTGACACAGCAATCATTTTGATGCCGCCAGATAGTATTATCTTTCCTTCTAAAGGAAAATCAGGGTTTAATAAGTATATAAAGAATAAGGTATGGTGTTCTTACCTCGTCTATCCTCGTAAGATAGTTTATGAAAGGGAAAAGCATACTTCCTCTTTGTATAATAGTATAACACATGTGGCAATAATAAATGGTTGGGGTTATAATAAGCTGGGATACAAAATCAATAATAAGAGCAAGTTCTCAGTGATGCCTATAAAAAATTAATATTTTATGTTTTTTCAATTTTTAACATTTGCATGCATATTCTTGTCAGGTTTTATGATAATGAATATCATTAGTACAGAATTTGGTTTAAGTCAAAAAATAGGTCTAAGTATGCCCTTAGGTTTTGGCCTGACGACCGTAATAATGCTGCTCATCAACTTTTTGGGAGTAAAATTTACGATTGTGTTGATTGTTTTATTATCTCTATTAACAGTTGCTTCTATTGGGTTTATTGTGTTGAGAAAGAAAAAATTAGCTAGCATAGTAAACCTTGACCTTAAACCACTTCGTAATCTTCAATACTTTAATTTAAGTTGGATATTCTTAGTTTTAGTTTTGTTTTACATTGTTTATGGAATAACAGCGAAGGCTTTGTTTTGGCCTCCCTCTGCATATGATTCTATTACAGGATACGATTATATGGCCAAAGTAACTGCAGCTGAAGGCAAGTTTAATAATTCCATTTTTGATCAAACAAACCCTACCAATTCAATAAGGCATTCATATCCACCTTTTGTGCCAGGAAGTTATGCTATTGCATACATGCTAGGGTTTCAATCTTCAAAAATTTCGATGGTTTTAATCTTCGTATCTCTTATCATTTACTTTTGGAGTTTATTAAGAAAATACACCACTGAGACAGCTGCTATATTTTTTACACTTGTGATGGCTTCGGTGCCGGAATTTTTGGCTATGTCTGCGCTTTCTTTAACTAACGTTCCTCAAACGTTGTTTGCCTCAGCCGGTTTATTAGCACTTTTTGAATACCACAAAAAATCACATAAACAATATTTAATATTGAGCATAGTATTACTTGGCTTAAATGCTTGGACGAGAAGCGATGGTGTTGTTTTC